>NZ_JBYCKY010000648.1:0-2784 GCF_057473605.1 Mycobacterium sp. TH-M82
GAACCATCGAGCAGGTCGACCGCTACTGCGAGATACTCTGCGAGCAGCTACATCTCGACCGTATTTATGGCTCCGCATGCGGCGCCCCCGCCCCTGAACAGGTGCGCGAGGAAGTCGACGTGCTTCGCCAATTCGAACCGGACTACCGGGTGTGGGGCGACACTGACGGCGGCGGCACGGTCGTACGCTCCGAGGATCCCGTCACGTTCCACCCGATCGGCAAGATCGTCAACGTCGTCCCCGTCACCAACATCGTCGACGGCGTCGCATTCGCAACACCGGCCACCCAGACCGTTGGGGTATGGCCCCCGCAACGTAAAACACAGGTCCGCGACCGGTTGTGCGCCGCCGGAGTCCAGCGGGTCGTCGCGCTCGGTGGCGCGGCAGAGCTCTACTCCGGGCTCCCGCACGACGGATTCCTGCCACTGCATCGCTTCGTGAACTGGGTCTCTGATGAAGGTTAGAACTACCACCCGATGCCAGCGTTAGGGAGATAAGGTCACCACATGGCACCAACCGCCGAGCCCGTCCACACCCCGACAGCACTGGAAGCGTTTCTGCGCAAGCGTATCCAGGGTGCCGCCGACGTGAAAGTGTCCGCGTGCGCGCCGCTGACGGGTGGTTATAGCCGCGTGATGACCCGCTTCGAGGCCGCCGTCGACGGCCAGCCGCACCTTCTCGTCGCCCGGGGGGATCCGCCGCCCGAAAGGATGTACATCGACACCGATCGCGCGATTGAGTATGAGGTGCTCGGCGCACTCGAGGAGTATGCCCCGGGCACGGCGCCCAAGGTCTGGGGGTTCGACGCCGACGGCTCGGAGCTGGGGACGAAGACCATCGTCATGGACTTGATCGGCGGTGGGGATTCACTGTTGAGTGGCCTGCGTCAGGCTGCTGGCGGACCCCAGCGCCATCACGTTGAGGCCTACTGCGATCTCGCTGCCCGGTTGCATGCCGTCCCGCTCGATACGCTGCCTGCGCGGCTGCCTCGGCCGACCGATTGGGACAGCTACATCGACTCGCTGATCGCCGACTGGCGCGACGTAGAGGCCGAGCACAATGAGTCAGACCCGTTCTTCCGTTACCTGGCAACGTGGTTGGACACCCATCGTCCACCGCCGGCCCCGTTGACACTGGTCCACGGTGAGCTGCAGCCGTCCAACATCGTGGTCGGTATGCAGGGTGAGCTTGTCGCCGTCGACTGGGAACTGGCACATGTTGGTGACCCGCGGGAGGATTTCGGGTGGTGCAAATTCGTGGGTTCGGTCCAGCCGCCCGACCTGCTCGGCGTTGATGAAGCCAAGTTCTGTGAACTCTACTGCGAGCGAACGGGTCTGGGGTCGGATGTCGTCAATCCCCTTACGATAGCCTACTTCTCGATCATGTCGAGTATCCGGATGTTCCGTTCGGTTCTCGAAGCGCAGCGCGCCCTGGTTGACGGCACCAACCTCAGCTTGCGTCCGGCCTACACCACTCTGGCGGTGATCACTGCGCACGAACAGTGGTATCAGGCCACCAAAGGCATTGAAGCGGCGATGGGAAGCGTCGTATGATCGCGCGACCGACCGCGTCTCAGCTAGTCGAGGCGATACGGCGTGAGCTGCGCGAGGTCGTGGGCCCGGCGGTATCGGACCCGACCGCCGCCGGCAGCCTGGAGATGGTTGACGCATTGCTGTCCAGCCTCGCAATCCGATGCGGACACGAGCACGCCTGGATGCAGGAAGAGATCGTCGCGACCACAGCTGCGGCGCGAGCTGTCCTGGACGCTGGTCTCGACACGTCGGGGTCCGTCGCCGCCGCACTCTCCGAGTTCCAAGAGGCATCGACGACTAGTGGCCATCTCGACGATGTCGTACAGACCTATGACCAGTCCGGGGAACTGCTGTCGCGGTGTATCGAGGTCGCGCTGCCTGCGGGCGGTGCTGTCCGCGACACGGTGCTGTCCGCACTTGAGACCCGGCTCGCGCACGAGGTGGAGGTTCGGGGCGACTTCTCGCTCGCAGGACGAACCTGAGCTGACGAGTGCCGTCCATCCGGCAACTTCTGGGGTAACGGACCGTTCCGGTTCGATGAGGCCCGAAACTCACCATCCCGGCTGAGCCGAGTCCGCCCTTCGACTAGCCAGTGACTGGCGTCAGCGCACCCACCATGCCCAGCTCGCTTTGGACGCCGCCAATGGTTCTCGGCGGCGGGACTCGATCTGACCCTGCGGATGTTGATGGCGATGGCGTTGGGAACCACCGCCTATGACTGGATCATCCTTTCCCAGCAACCGCTCAACCCAGAGGAGCTCGTCGAGGCCGATGTCCGAACTCGCTCTCTGGGGATTGGAGCGGAAACCACATGGTCAGTCGGACCAAGCAGTAGTTCCTTCCGGCGCACACGAGTGGTCCTCAGCCCGAGACGCGCGGCGGTCTCACCTGCATCCGCGATATCCACCCGACGCCTCACCTGAACATAACGTCTGGTCCGGAATGCGTTGTCGATCACATTCGCGCGAACACTCCGCTGACCGAGACGGCCTACGACCGGCTGGCGACTTGCAAGAGTAGTGCTAACGCCCCATTCCGGTGCGCCACCGTCTGTATTGCCCGTATGTATTGCCTGCGGAATGGGGTAACTTTGCCATGGACACCAAGGCGCGGGCCTTGCGGTCTGTGGTGCTATGACGAAATGAGCTACAAGCAGTGACGGGGTCCCAGCTTCCGGGCCAGTGTCTATGAGAGTTGTTGGTGGGTGGTTTCCCAGTGCTTTCGGAAGGCCTCGGGGGTGAGGTCGTCCAGT
>NZ_JBYCKY010000649.1:0-1118 GCF_057473605.1 Mycobacterium sp. TH-M82
ACGGGCACACCTGGGTCGCCGAGGCCGACACCACCCTGGCGCTGCTGCCGATCGGCTACGCCGACGGTGTGTTCCGCGCCCTGAGCGGACGGTTCGAGGTGTGGATCAACGGCAGGCGGCGACGCAGCGCCGGGCGGGTCTGCATGGACCAGTTCGCCGTCGACCTGGGCCCCGGGCCGGTCGATGTCAGCGCCGGCGACGAGGCCATCCTGTTCGGGCCCGGCAACCGGGGCGAGCCCACCGCCCAGGATTGGGCAGACGTGCTCGGCACCGTCCACTACGAAGTCGTGACCGGTCCACGCGGCCGGGTCACCCGGACCTATCTCGAGGCTGATACCGGTGGCACGTAACCGCCGGCCGCGCGCCCGCAAGTGGGCCAGGGGCTGGCTGGCCGGTGTGGCGGGGCTGACCGCGGTCGGCACCACCATCGCACACACGATGAGCCGGCGGATCAGCGCCGAAGACCCGTACGCCGACGAGGATTTCGAGATCCTCGACCACGACTGCGGTTTGACGGTGACCACCGACGACGGGGTGGCCCTGGCGGTGCGTGAGGTCGGGCCGCGGGACGCGCCGCTGACCGTGGTGTTCGCCCACGGCTTCTGCCTGCAGATGGGCTCCTTTCATTTTCAGCGCACCCGGCTGACGCGCGAGTGGGGGCCGGCTGTGCGGATGGTCTTCTACGATCAGCGCGGCCACGGCGCCTCCGATGTCGCCCCGCCCGACACCTACACCGTGCCCCGGCTCGGCCGGGACCTGGAGGCGGTGCTGAACGCGACGGTGCCGCACGGCCCGATCGTCTTGGTCGGCCACTCCATGGGCGCCATGGCGGTGCTGTCGCATGCCCGGCAGTTCCCCCGACGCTACGGCAGGCGGATCATCGGCGCGGCGCTGATCTCCTCGGCGGTCAAGGGGGTGTCGCGCTCCCCGCTGGGTGAGATGCTGCGGAACCCGGCGCTGGAGGCTGTCCAGTTCAGCGCCCGCTACGTGCCGACGCTGTTGCACCGCGGCCGCGGTGCGGCTCGTCCGGTGATCGGACCGATCCTGCGGGCCGCCTCCTACGGCCGCGAGGAGACCAGTCCGAGCGTGGTGGCGTTCTCCGAGGAGATGATGCACGC
>NZ_JBYCKY010000650.1:0-1520 GCF_057473605.1 Mycobacterium sp. TH-M82
GCTGGGGCCGCTTCGCCTCGACGAGACGGTTCAGCGCGCCGCGGCCATCGTCGGAACCCGTGCCGCCACCGCCTACGGCGAGCAGGTGACGGCTGACCTGGCTGCGGGACTGACCGAACGCGACGTGGCGGTGGTCTCCGGCGGCGCCTACGGCATCGACGGCACAGCGCACCGCGCGGCGCTGGCCTCCGATGGAGTCACCGTGGCGGTGCTTGCCGGCGGAATCGACATACCGTATCCGTCAGGGCATTCGGCGCTGCTGCATCGGATCGGTCAGCACGGGTTGCTGGTCAGCGAGTACCCGCCGGGGGTGCGGCCCTACCGGCACCGGTTTTTGACCCGCAATCGGCTGGTCGCGGCGCTCTCCGGCGCGGCGGTGGTGGTGGAGGCCGGGCTGCGCAGCGGCGCCGCCAACACCGCCGCCTGGGCGCGGCTGCTGGGGCGGCCGGTGGCCGCGGTGCCCGGGCCCGTGACCAGCTCGGCGTCGGCGGGTTGCCACGCGCTGCTGCGCGCGGGCGCAGAACTGGTTACCCGGGCTGACGAAGTGGTCGAGTTGGTGGGCCGGGCCGGCGAGCTGGCCGACGAGCCGCAGCGCCCCAGCAGTCCACTGGACGGCCTCAGCCCTGCTGAGCGGCGGGTGTACGAGGCGCTACCGGGCCGGGGCGTCGTCACCGTCGATCAGATTTCTGTCGCATCGGGTCTGGCGCCCGAACAGGTGCTCGGCCCGCTGGCGATGCTGGAGGTGGCCGGGCTGGCGGAGCGCTGCGACGGCCGTTGGCGGATCACCCGGGCGGGCCGGTAGGCCCGCTGTCGAGATCCAGAAAATTGTATACCTTGTCGGACCAGATTGTGCCGGGCAGGTCGGCAACGTGTGCATTTGGCACGGTGATGCACCACTGAAGGCGGAGTGCTGCGTGTGTCACGGTAGCTCGTATAGTCAGCCAGGGCGGCAGACGACCAACAGGGAGGCAGTGTGGCGGGTCGACCGGTGCACACGTTCGAAATTGCCCGCACCGAGCAACTCACACCGCAGATGGTTCGGGTGGTGCTGGGCCAAGGTGGATGGGGAACCGGGTTCGAGACCTTCACCCCCAGCGAATTCACCGACTCCTACGTCAAGATCCTGTACTTCGGCGAGGACGTCGACACGGGCACGCTGCCACAGCCCCTGACGCTGGACAGTTTCGACATGCTGCCCGCGGACCGGCGCCCGGTCATCCGGACCATGACGGTGCGCCGCGCCGACCCGGCGGCCGGCGAGGTCAGCATCGATGTCGTGGTGCACGGCGAGCACGGGGTCGCGGGTCCGTGGGCGGCCGCCGCTGAGCCCGGCCAACCGGTCTACCTGATGGGTCCGGGCGGAGCCTATGCGCCCGACCCGGCCGCTGACTGGCACTTGCTGGCCGGCGACGAAAGCGCACTGCCGGCCATCGCGACCGCGCTGGAAGCGATGCCGGCCGACGCCACCGGCAAGGTTTTCATCGAGATCGCCGGCCCCGAACATGAAACCGAGCTCACCG
>NZ_JBYCKY010000651.1:0-4235 GCF_057473605.1 Mycobacterium sp. TH-M82
GTTTGGACCCCATGGCGCGGCGCAGCTGGTCGGCCTCTCCCGCCGAGAAACCCGCGCAGTCCACCGCCAGCTGCATCAGCTGCTCCTGAAACAGCGGCACCCCCAGCGTTTTCCGCAGCGCGCGGGCCATCGACGGATGCTCGTAGGTCACCGGGTCGACGCCGTTGCGGCGCCGAATATAAGGATGCACCGAGCCGCCCTGAATCGGCCCGGGGCGGATCAGCGCCACCTGTACCACCAGGTCGTAGAACTCGCGGGGCCGCAACCGCGGCAGGGTGGCCATCTGGGCACGCGACTCCACCTGGAACACTCCGACGGAGTCGGCGCGCGCCAGCATCTCGTACACCGCCGGCTCGGACAGGTCGATGCGGGCCAGGTCCACCTCGATGCCCTGGTGCTGCGCCACCAGGTCACGCGCGTAGTGCAGCGCCGAGAGCATGCCCAGCCCGAGCAGGTCGAACTTCACCAAACCGATTGCCGCGCAGTCGTCTTTGTCCCACTGCAGCACGCTGCGGCCGGGCATCCGGGCCCATTCCACCGGGCACACGTCGGCGATCGGGCGGTCGCAGATCACCATGCCGCCGGAGTGGATGCCCAGATGCCTGGGCAGGTTGGCGATCTGGGCCGCCAGCTCCATCACCGGCTCGGGGATGCCCTCGGCATCGGGTGATTCGGCAAGCCCGCCCCACCGGCTGAGCTGCTTGCTCCAGGCGTCCTGCTGGCCCGCCGAGAAACCCAGCGCCCGGGCCATATCCCGCACCGCGCTGCAGCGCCGGTAGGTGATGACGTTGGCGACCTGCGCGGCGTAGTCGCGGCCGTAGGTGTCGTAGACGTAGCCGATGACCTTTTCCCGCTGGCCCGATTCGATGTCGATGTCGATGTCGGGCGGCCCGTCACGGGCGGGCGACAAGAAACGCTCGAACAGCAGATCGTTGGCCACCGGGTCCACCGCGGTGATGCCCAACGCGTAGCAGACCGCCGAGTTGGCCGCCGATCCCCTTCCCTGGCACAGGATGTCGTTGCGTCGGCAGAACTGGGTGATGTCGTGCACCACCAGGAAGTATCCCGGGAACCCCAGCTGTGCAATGACTTTCAGCTCGCGCTCGATCTGCGCGTACGCCAGCGGCGAACGCTCGGGTGGTCCGTAACGGTCGCCGGCGCCCGCCAGGGCCAGCTGCCGCAGCCAGCTGTCCTCGGTGTGCCCGGCCGGCACGTGAAACGGCGGCAATCGCGGGGCGATCAGCGTCAGCGGAAATCCGCACTGCGCACCGAGCTCGGCCGCCGCGGTCACCACGTCGGGACGCGGCGCGAACAGCCGCGCCATCTCCTCGCCGGAGCGCAGATGCGAACCACCCAGCGGCGCCAGCCAGCCGGCTGCCGACTCCAGGGACTGCCGGGCACGTATCGCACCCATCGCCATCGCCAGCCGGCCCCGGCACGGCCCGGCGAAGTGTGCGCCGGTGGTGGCGACCACCGAAACCCCGAAGCGCGGCGCCAGCGCCGCCAGCGCCGCATTGCGCTCGTCGTCGAGCGGCTGGCCGTGCCAGGTCAGCTCGATGCTGACCCGCCGCCGCCCGAACCGGTCCACCAGGTCGGCCAGCGCCGCCGCGGCCGCCTCCGGGCCGCCGGTGGCCAGCGCGTGGCGGACATGGCCTTTGCGGCACCCGGTCAGGATGTGCCAATGCCCGCCCGCCGCGTCGGCCAGCGCGTCGAAATCGAAGTGCGGCCTGCCTTTTTCGCCACCGGCCAAGTGTGCCGCGGCCAGCTGGCGCGACAACCGCCGATAACCTTCCGGGCCGCGGGCCAGCACCAGCAGGTGCGGGCCCGGCGGGTCCGGTTCGTCGGTGCGCGCCGAAGCTCCCAGCGACAGTTCGGCGCCGAAGACGGTGGCGATATCCCATTCCCTGGCCGCCTCGGCGAACCGCACCACCCCGTAGAGGCCGTTGTGGTCGGTCAGCGCGATGCCGCGCAGGCCCAGCCGAGCGGCCTCGGTGACCAGTTCCTCCGGTGTGCTGGCCCCGTCGAGGAAGCTGTACGCCGAGTGCGCGTGCAGTTCGGCATAGGGGACGGCAGTGCCGCCGGGGGGCCGGCACACTTGCCGTTTGCGCGACCACGCCGGGTTGTCAGAATCACCACCGGCCCCGGCGTGTCGCGGCCTGCCGTCGAGCACCCGCTCCATCTCCGCCCAGCTCGGCGGCCCGTTGCCCCAGCCCACGCCCACCAGTATATCGAATGTATGTTCGATTAGACTACGGCCGGTCGTGGAAGGAAGTTTGATGCACTAATCTTGGCACGTCGACGCGGTACGAAAGGGGCAGGCCATCATGTTCGGCGTTGTCAGACGTGCGTGGCTGCCGCTGCTCATCGCGGCGGTCGTCGGCGTCGGCGTGTTCACGGTGCACCGGGTCCACGGCTACTTCGGTGCCCACGACAACGCCGGCGCATCCACCGTGTTTCAAGACACCGAGCCGTTCAACCCCAAGGTCGTGGTCTACGACATCTTCAGCCCGGACGGGACCTTCGCCGACATCAACTACCTGGACCTGGACGCCCAGCCGCAGCGGCTGGACCGCGCCGGCCTGCCCTGGTCGCTGACGCTGTCGACCACCGACCCGGCGGTCAGCCCCATCGTCGTCGCGCAGGGCGACGGCGACACCATCGGCTGCCGGATCACCGTCGACGGCGAGGTCAAGGATGAGAGAATCTCCAATGGCGTCAACGCCCAAACCTTCTGCATAGTGAAGTCCGCATGAGCCGACACACCAGCGAGAACCCCACCGACGCCCTGCCCAAGCCGCCCAGGCCGCCCAGCGCGCCCAAGGCGCCCAAGTCGCCCACGGTGTCCACACCGGCCTGGCAGGTAGCCATCCCGCGGTGGATCCGCCGGCTTGCGCTGCCGATCATCCTGGCCTGGGTGGCCGTCGTCGTCGTGCTGAACACCGTCGTGCCCCAGCTCGACGAGGTCGGACGGATGCGGGCGGTGTCGATGAGCCCCCAGGAAGCGCCGTCGATGATCGCCATGAAACGCGTCGGCAAGGTGTTCAACGAGTTCAAATCCGACAGCTCCGCGATGGTGGTGCTGGAAGGCCAGCAGCCGCTCGGCGACGAGGCGCACCGCTACTACGACACGCTGGTCGCCAAGATGCGGGCCGACACCAAACACGTCGAGCACATCCAGGACTTCTGGAGCGACCCGCTGACCGCGGCGGGCTCGCAGAGCCCGGACGGCAAGGCCGCCTACGTCCAGGTGTATCTGGCCGGAAACATGGGCGAGACCCTGGCCACCGAGTCCGTCGAGGCCATTCAGCGCATCATAGCCGACACGCCGCCGCCGCCCGGGGTTAAGGCCTACGTGACCGGCCCGGCGGCGCACCCCGCCGACCAGCACATCGCCGGCGACAAACGCCTGAAGGTGATCACCGCGCTGACCTTCGTGGTGATCATCACCATGCTGCTGCTGGTCTACCGGTCCATCGGCACCGTGTTGGTGGTGCTGGGGATGGTGGTGTTCGAGTTGGCCGCGGCCCGCGGCGTGGTGGCCTTCCTGGGCTACCACAACGTCATTTTGCTCTCGACGTTCGCGGTCAACCTGCTGGTGACGCTGGCCATCGCCGCCTCGACGGACTACGTGATCTTCCTGCTCGGCCGCTATCAAGAGGCACGCTCGGTAGGCGAGGACCGCGAATCGGCGTTTTACACGATGTATCACGGGACCGCGCACGTGATCCTCGGCTCGGGCCTGACGATCGCGGGGGCGACCTTCTGTCTGCACTTCACCCGGCTGCCCTACTTTCAGTCGCTGGGCATCCCGCTGGCCATCGGGATGGTGGTCGTGGTGGTCGCGGCGCTGACCCTGGGCGCCGCGGTCGTCGTGGTCGCGGGCCGTTTCGGCATGTTGGAACCCAAGCGGGCGATGCGCATCCGGACCTGGCGGCGGATCGGCGCCCTGATCGTGCGCTGGCCGGGCGCCGTCCTGGTGGCCACCACGGCCGTCTGTCTGGTCGGGCTGCTCACCCTGCCCGGATACCACGCCAACTACAACGACCGCCACTACCTGCCCGGCTACGTCCCGGCCAACATCGGCTATGCGGCCGCCGACCGGCATTTCTCCCAGGCCCGGATGAATCCGGAACTGCTGATGATCGAAGCCGACCACGACCTGCGCAACCCGGCCGACTTCCTGGTCATCAACCGCATCGCCAAACGCGTCTTCGAGGTGCCGGGCATCGGGCGGG
>NZ_JBYCKY010000652.1:0-1584 GCF_057473605.1 Mycobacterium sp. TH-M82
CCCACAGGCCGTCACCGGTGCGCTGGAACCCGAACATCGAATAGAAGATGTAGACGCCGATCATCGGCTCGTCGTGGGTGGCATACGAGGTGCCCACCGCGGTGAAGCTGGCGGCCGCACCGGCCTCGTTGATGCCCTCGTGCAGCATGTGGCCGGTTTCGCTTTCCCGGTACGCCAGCATCAATTCGGCGTCGACCGAGGTGTACAGCTGCCCGTTGCGGTTGTAGATCTTCAAGGACGGGAACCACGAGTCCATCCCGAAGGTGCGGGCTTCGTCGGGGATGATAGGCACGATTCGTGACCCGATGTTCTTGTCGCGCAGCAGTTCCTTGAACACCCGCACCGTGGCCATGGTGGTCGCCACCTCCTGGTTGCCCGACCCCTGCCGGACCGCCCGGTAGGCCTCGGGGCCGGGCAGGGTGAGCGCCTTGGACTTGTTGCGGGCCCTGTTGCGGCGCTCGGGGACGAACCCGCCCAGGCTGCGTCGTCGGTCGAGCAGGTAACGGATCTCCGGCGCCTCCGGGCCGGGGTGGTAGTAGGGCGGCAGATAGGGGTCCTCCTCCAGCTGGGCGTCGGAGATCGGGATCCGCATCGAGTCGCGGAAGTCCTTGAGGTCTTCGGCCCGGAACTTCTTCATCTGGTGGGTGGCGTTGCGCCCGGCGAAGTGGCTGCCCAGGCCGTACCCCTTGATGGTCTTGGCCAGGATCACGGTGGGCTGGCCCTTGTGCTCGACGGCTGCGCGATAGGCCGCATACACCTTGCGGTAGTCGTGACCGCCCCGCTTGAGGTTCCAGATCTGCTCGTCGGAGAGGTGCTCGACCAGGGCTCTGGTGCGCGGGTCGCGGCCGAAGAAGTGCTGCCGGACATAGCCGCCGTCGTTGGCCTTGTAGGTTTGGTAGTCCCCGTCGGGGGTGAGGTTCATCAGATTGACCAGGGCACCGTCGGAATCGGCGTGCAGCAGCGCATCCCACTCGCGGCCCCAGACCACCTTGATCACGTTCCAGCCGGCACCCCGGAAGAACGACTCCAGCTCCTGAATGATCTTGCCGTTGCCGCGCACCGGCCCGTCCAGGCGCTGCAGGTTGCAGTTGATCACGAAGGTCAGGTTGTCCAGACCCTCGAGCGCGCCGACGTGTAGCAGGCCCCGGCTCTCCGGCTCGTCCATCTCTCCGTCGCCCAGGAAGCACCACACATGCTGGCCGGAGGTGTCTTTGATGCCACGGTCATGCAGGTAGTGGTTGAATCGGGCCTGGTAGATGGCGTTCATCGGGCCCAGGCCCATCGACACCGTCGGGAACTCCCAGAAATCGGGCATCAGCCGCGGATGCGGGTACGACGGCAGGCCGCCACCGGGATGGCTGTGCTCCTGGCGGAAGCCGTCGAGCTGATCGGTGGTCAACCGGCCCTCCAGGAAGGCCCGGGCGTAGATGCCGGGGGAGGCGTGGCCCTGGATGAAGACCTGGTCGCCGCCGCCCGGGTGTGACTTGCCGCGGAAGAAGTGGTTGAAACCGACCTCGTAGAGCGACGCCGACGAGGCGTACGTCGAGATATGACCACCCACGCCGACGCCGGGCCGCTGTGCGC
>NZ_JBYCKY010000653.1:0-6863 GCF_057473605.1 Mycobacterium sp. TH-M82
CGGTTCGGCGGTTGATCAGCCCATGGTCGAAGAAGGGTTTGCTGAACGCCAGCGTGCTGGATTTGGCGATCACCGTCTTGTCGAGGTCGAAGAAAGCGGCCGTGCGGCTGCGGGGGATGCCGCCGGCAACCTGCAAAGACGCTTGCCGCGAGGGGAACGGCTCGGAGGCGGTCATTGGTCCAGCATAGGGCTCGGGTGTCACCGGTTGCGGTGTTGCAGATGAAACGGCAGTTCACATTAGGTGCGGTTGAGCACAGTGTGTTGACAAGTCCGATCCGGGCAAAACGTTGCCTTGTTCGGATAAGACTTGCATCAGCCCCACCTGGGGTGTGTATAGTGAATGTCACTCGGCTTATGCCGAGGGTGTGTCGGCCCGACCCCCCGGGGCTGACGCATGACGACCCTCGCCTCCTCCCCCCCTGGCGGGGGTCGTCCCTTTTCCGGGTCGTTATTCGCCGGGTTCGGTTGGCGCCCTGGACTGTGTTATAGAAGCTCCCTCGGCATGCGCTGCGCCGATCGCCGTGCATTGTGCACAGTTCGGCGTTTCGTGCACAATCGCCCGGCACCGACTGGTGACCGCACCTCGGCTCCCGCACGGTGGGGGTGTGAGGGCTGCGAATCCTACGAGCCGCACTGTCGGCCTGCTGACCATGTTGACCGAGCCCGCGTTGCGCGACGAGGTGGATCGCGTCGGCGCGGCGGTGGGCGTCCGGGTGATTCACGTGGCCGGCCCGACGCCGGTGAGCCGAAAAACCTGGTCTGCCGCAGCGGCAGTGATCCTCGATGAGCAGGCCGCGGTCCGATGCGGACCCGACACCCTGCCGCGGCGCGCCCACGTCATCGTGCTCACCGGTGCCGAACCCACCGGAACCACCTGGCAAGCCGCGATAGCGGTGGGTGCGCAACGGGTGCTGACGGTGCCCGCCGACGAGGAGGAGTTGGTGCGTCAGGTCGCCGAGGCCGGCGAGACGATACGCGACGGTGGGCGCAACGGCTCCAGTGGCGAGGTCGTCGCGGTCGTCGGGGGTTGCGGCGGGGCCGGAGCGTCGCTGTTCGCGGCCGCGCTGGCCCAGACCGCCGGTGATGCGCTCCTGGTTGACCTCGACCCCGGCGGTGGCGGCATCGACCTGCTGATCGGCAGTGAGAACGTGCCCGGGCTGCGCTGGCCCGACCTGGCGCTGCAGGGTGGGCGGTTGGCCTGGTCGGCGATGCGTTCGGCATTGCCCAGGCATCCCAGGAATCCTGATGTTTGGGTCCTGTCCGGTGCGCGGCGCTGGTACGAGCTCGACGCGCGCGCTGTCGACGCGGTCGTCGACGCAGGCCGGCGCGGCGGTACGACGGTAATCTGCGATCTGCCCCGGGGGCTCACCGACGCGGCTGAAACCGCGTTGGACGCCGCTGATCTGGCCGTGTTGGTCAGTCCTGGTGACGTGCGGGCGTGTGCCGCCAGCACGTCGATCGCACCGCGGCTGTGCGCTGTCAACCCCAACGTCGGGCTGGTGGTGCGCGGACCGTCACCCGGTGGCCTGCGTGCCGCCGAGGTCGCCGATCTCGCCGGGTTGCCGCTGTTGGCATCGATGCGCGCCGAGCCGCGATTGACTGATCAGCTCGAACACGGCGGCCTGCGGTTGCGGCGCCGATCGGCGTTGGCGGCGGCGGCCCGCCGGGTGCTCGGCGTGCTGCCGTCACGTTCGCACGCGGCTGCGGTGAAGGTCGCGGCGGCGTGACCGGTTCGCTGATCGAGCGGGTTCGGCAACGGCTGGCCGCCGAGCCCGCGGAGCCCAGCCAGCTCGGGCCCCACGTGCTCGCCGCAGCGATCCGAGCCGAGTCCGGCGGCATGCTCGGCGACACCGAGGTACTGACCAACCTGCGCCTGCTGCAGACCGAGCTGACCGGCGCAGGCGTCCTGGAACAACTGCTGTGCGCCGAGGGCACAACCGACGTGCTGGTCACCGCACCCGATGCGGTATGGGTCGATGACGGGGCCGGTCTGCGACGCAGCTCGGTTCGATTTGCCGACGAAGCGGCAGTACGCCGTTTGGCGCAGCGGTTGGCGCTGGCCGCCGGCCGCCGGCTCGACGACGCGCAGCCATGGGTCGACGGCCAGCTGACCGGCCTGGGCGCTGGGGGCGGTGAGTTCGCGGTACGGCTGCACGCGATCCTGCCGCCGGTGGCGGCCGGCGGGACCTGCCTGTCACTGCGGGTGCTGCGACCGGCCACTCAGGACATCGCCGCGTTGACCGCGGCCGGCGCGATCGCGCCGCAGGCTGCTGCACTGGTCGCCGACATCATCGCCGCCCGGCTGGCGTTCCTGGTCTCCGGCGGTACCGGCGCCGGGAAAACCACCCTGCTGGCCGCCATGCTGGGCGCGGTCTCGGCCGACGAGCGCATCGTCTGCGTGGAGGACGCCGCCGAGCTGCGACCGCGACATCCACACCTGGTCAACCTGGTCGCACGGGCCGCCAACGTGGAGGGCGCCGGCGAGGTGACACTGCGCCAACTCGTCCGGCAGGCGTTGCGAATGCGCCCGGACCGCATCGTGGTCGGCGAGGTCCGGGGTGCCGAAGTGGTCGACCTGCTGGCCGCGCTGAACACCGGCCACGACGGCGGCGCGGGCACCGTGCACGCCAACAGCCCGACGGAAGTGCCGGCCCGGTTGGAGGCGTTGGCCGCGCTCGGCGGCCTGGATCGCGCGGCGCTGCACAGCCAGCTCGCCGCGGCGGTGCAGGTGCTGCTGCACGTCGGACGCGATCGCACCGGCAGACGCCGACTCTCCGAAATCGCGGTGCTGCACCACACCGAGGGCGGACGGGTGCGCACCGTCGGCGTGTGGCAAGCCGAACGGGGCACGACCGACGACGCTGTCGAACTGCGCCGGCTGCTGCGCAACCGGATACCGGCATGACGGGGCCGGCCGTCGCGGCACTGACGTTGTCGGCGGCGGCGCTGATCCCGGCGTCACCGCGGCGCCGGCTCAGGCCGGGCGTCCCGGTGCAGCGCAGGCCCCGTCACCGGCGACCGTTGCCGACCGTGGTTGCCGGGTCGGCCGCAGCCGGGTGTGCCGTCGTGTGCGTCACGGCGGTGCTGGCTGCGGTGCTTCCGGTCACCACGATGCTCGCCGCGGCGGCACTTACCGCGACCCTCGGCATGCGCCGTCGCCGCCGGACCCGTCGTCGGCACGCCGCAGCGGAGGCCAGTGCGCTGCAGACCGCGCTCGACGTCCTGGTCGGCGAGTTGCGCGTCGGTGTCCATCCGGTGCGGGCCTTCGACGTGGCCGCCGCCGAAACCGATCAGCCCTCGGTCGGTGCCGGCCTTCGCACCGTCGCGGCGCATGCCCGGCTGGGCGCTGACGTTCCCGCCGGCCTGGGCAGCGTCGCCAGGTCGTCGTCGCTCCCGGCGCAGTGGGAGCGCCTGGCGGTGTACTGGCAGCTCGCCTGCGAGCACGGCCTGGCGATATCCACACTGATGCACGCCGCACAACGCGATATCGCTGAGCGGCAACGGTTCTCGGCGCAGATCGACGCGGGCATGGCCGGTGCCCGCGCGTCCGCGGCCATCCTGGCTGCACTACCGGTGCTCGGTGTGTTGCTGGGCCAGCTGATCGGCGCCGAACCCTTCAGCTTTCTGCTCGGCGGTGGCGGCGCGTTGTTGCTGACCGGCGTGCTGCTGGTCTGCGCCGGGCTGGTCTGGTCTGATCGGATCACCGGGCGGCTGCCATGAGCACAGCCGGCGACGATGCAGAGCCAAGCGATGCGCAGGAGCGGCTGTGATGAGCTCAGCGGCGGCGCTGTTGGGGCTGGCCCTGTTGGTCGGCGCCGGTCCGACGGCGATGCGGGCGCGGGCCGGGATGCGCCCGCGCAGCCGTCCGGTACGCCGCCCGGCGGCGCAGCGCCCCGATCCGCTCGCGGTGGCGTCGAGCCTCGACGTGCTGGCGCTCTGCCTGGCGGCCGGAATGACGATCTCGGCTGCGGCCGCCGCGACGGCATGCTCGGCGCCGCCGCAACTGGCACGGGTGCTGCGCCGCGGCGCCGATCTCCTTGCGCTCGGCGCCGACCCCGCCACCGCATGGTCGTCGACACCGAACCAGCCACCATGCTCGGCCGATACCCAGACGCAGGCACTGCTGCGTCTGGTCCGCCGGTCGGGGTCTTCCGGCGCGGCGCTCGCCGAGGGCATCACCGTGCTCGCTGCGCAGTGCCGTGACGACGCCTCACACGCGGCGACGGCAGCAGCCGAACGGGCCGCAGTCTTGATCGCCGGGCCGCTCGGTGTCTGCTTCCTGCCGGCATTCGTGTGTCTGGGCATCGTTCCGGTGGTGGCCGGGCTGGCCGGTGACGTACTGCGGCCGGGTTTGCTCTGATGCTCCGCAAGTCGAACACCGAAGTTAATGGAGGAGGATACGATGAAGGGGACCAACATGTTTCGCGTTATACAAGCTCGGATAGCGCTGCTGGTGGCCGACGACTCGGGGATGTCGACGGTGGAGTACGCCATCGGAACGATCGCTGCGGCGGCCTTCGGCGCGATCCTGTACACGGTCATCACCGGCGACTCCGTCGTCTCGGCGCTGACCCGGGTCATCGGGCGTGCGCTCAACACCAACGTCTAGCCGGATTAACCCCTACTGCCGGTGCGAGCACTGTGGAAGCGGCGCTGGGGTTGGCCACGTTGGTCGCGGTCCTGGTGCTGTGCTTGGCGGGTGTCGCAGCGGTGTCCATGCAGGTACGTTGCGTGGACGCCGCTCGTGAGGCCGCTCGCCTGGCAGCGCGTGGGCAGGACCGGGCGGCTATCGAGGCCGCCCGCGCCATCGCGCCGGCCGGCGCGGCGGTGCAGGTACACCGGGACACCGAGTTCGTGGTGGCCGCCGTCACCGCGCGGTCAAGCCTATTGCCCGCGCTGTCCATCACCGCCGAGGCGGTGTCGGCTGTCGAGCCGCGCGGATGAGACCGGTTCGCTTGGTTCGGCAACCGTGCTCGCAGCGACAATGGTCGCCGTGCTGCTGGCCGTCACCGGCGGCGGGCTGTGGCTCGGTTCGGCGGTGATCGGGCGCCACCGCGCCCAGGGGGCTGCCGACCTGGCCGCGGTGGCCGCTGCCGCCCTGCTGCCGGCCGGGGCGGGAGCTGCCTGTGCCCGCGCGGCGCTGGTGGTTCGCCGGATGCACGCCGACCCTGTCGATTGCCGGGTCGACGGGCTCGACGTGGTGGTCACCGTCGAGCTGCCGGTGGTCTTCGGCGGTTGGGGCGCCGGGCCGGCCCGTGCGGCGGCCCGCGCCGGCCCGAAATAGCGTCCAGGCCGGCGTCGGCGAGTTCGTCGGCGGTAGGCAGTCGCAACGCAACCAGCCCGGCGAAGGTGTCCCCCTCCAGTTCCACCCGGTTGACGGTCACGTGCGTCGGCACCCAGCCGCCACCTTGTTGGCGCAGCCGAAGCACCCTGGTGACGGGCCCGGTGGCGGATTGCGTGGTCATCCCGGCTATCAGCGGTTCATCGTCGGGATGGAGCCGGGGAGCGTCCCCGGCATCGCGCCAGTCGTAGAACGGCGACGGCTCGTCCAGCCACTTCAGCAACCGCCAATCGGTCAGGTCGACCAGGGCGCGATGAATCCCGGGCCGGGCTAATCCCTGCAGGATCCGCTGCGCCAGCAGGTCCGGGCTCAGCGCCGCCCCCTCCAGTTCGCCGCGCCAATTCATCCCACGCGATACCAGGTGTTCACGTCCGTCGGCAGCGGTCTCCCACGCGTTGCGCGCCACGAAACCCACCCTGATGGTGGTGCCCTGCCAGTCGGTGACGTCCCAACTGCTGCAGAGCGCTTGGCCCGCCTCCACCCGGATCGCCAGCGTCATGACCTTGGTTTCATTCGGGGTGAAGTCTCGGGTCGGCAGGTCTTCGGCGAACGATCTGCCGTGCGTCGCCTCCACCTCCGGGTTCTTGCCGCTGTTGGCCAGCGACTCTCGCGTGTCGGTGGCCACGCCCAGGGTCAGATCCCATTTCAACGGGCCCGGTATCGGCCGTTCCGGTGGTTCGGCGCCGGCCGGTCCACTCCAGACATGCACGCCGTGCACCCGGCCGTCGGACATCCGCACCGGCTCGGTGCGGATCACCCGATTGTTCTTTGCGGTGATGCTGTCCCGGCGCTGGCCGGTCTGCACCGACTCGGCGATGGCCGTTTTGATGGCGGCCCGATGGGGGTTGCGGCGCAGGAACACCGCAATCGGGACCAGATTTTGCAGTCGTCGTCCCGTGGCGACCACGGTGGGCTCATCGCCCAGTGTTTCCACCAGCAACCAGTCGGCAGCCACATCCGGGATTTTACGGCTGCCGGGCTTGCGGTTGCTTGGTCAGACACCGCCGGTGGCGCGGTTCAACTCGGCCAGCACCAGCCGCAGCAGCCGCAGCGCACCGGCTTTGTCCAGCGGGTCGTTGCCGTTGCCACACTTGGGTGACTGCACGCACGACGGACATCCGTGTGGGCATTCGCACGACTCGATCGTCGCCGTGGTGGCCCCGAGCCAGATGTCGGCCGCACGGAATCCGCGTTCGGCGAACCCGGCTCCGCCCGGATGACCGTCGTAGACGAAGACACTGGGCAGTCCGCCCAGCGCCGACGGCCCCACCGCGGTCGACAGGCCACCGATGTCGCCGCGGTCACAGCTTGCCACCAGCGGCAGCAGACCGATCGCCGCATGCTCGGCCGCATGCAGTGATCCCGGGATTGCCTGCTCGTCGATGCCGCAGCGCGTCATCGAGTCGACGGTGACGGTGTACACCACCGCGGTGGTGGGCAATGTGCAGGCCGGCATATCCAGTTCGACGAAGTCGATCACCTCCCCGGTCAGTTGCCGACGCAGATAGCCGAAGACCTGGTG
>NZ_JBYCKY010000654.1:0-1791 GCF_057473605.1 Mycobacterium sp. TH-M82
TCCTTGAACCGCAACGTGTATCGTTCATCTCCGACGACGTCGACGGAGTAGGCCAGGATATTGCCGTCGGGGCTGACGCTGATCGCGCCCAGGGCGAAGAAGTCGTGACCGTCGGCCTCGACGTTCTGGTCGAGCAGCACCTGCTCACCGGAGACGTCGGTGTGCTCGTCGAAGACCGGCGGATTCCAGTCCCCCGGATCGGCTACCGGGCAACGGCACTGGACGCCGTACTGTTGTCCCTCGAAGCTGCGAGCGTAGTACCACCAGTCGCCGCGGCGGGTCGGCACCGACAGGTCGGTCTCCTTGGTGCGGGACTTGATCTCGTCGAAAATCTGCTGCCGCAACGGTTCGAGGTGGGCGGTGGCGGCATCGGTGTAGGCGTTTTCAGCCTCGAGGTATTCGATGACACCGGGGTCGGACTTGTCGCGCAGCCATTCGTACGGGTCGACGAAGACGTCGCCGTGCTGCGTGCGGGTGGTCTCCACCCGCTTGGCGACGGGCGGATCGGGGAGATCGGTCACGCGTCCGGGCCGATCCAGTCGCCGAACTTACATCCGGAGATCCGCTCGTAAGCCTCGACATAGCGTTCCCGAGTTGCCGCGACGATGTTATCGGGAAGCGGCGGTGGCGGTTGTGAGCCGGCACGATCCCAGCCCGACTCGGGGCCGGTCAGCCAGTTGCGGACGAACTGCTTGTCGAAGCTGGACTGGACGACCCCGGGCCGGTAGTCATCGGCCGGCCAGTACCGCGACGAGTCGGGCGTGAAGATCTCGTCGGCCAGAACCAGGTTGTCGTGTTCGTCGACACCGAACTCGAACTTGGTGTCGGCGATGATGATTCCCTTCGTCAGCGCGTGATCGGCCGCCTGCACATACGTCTGCAGGGTACGGTCCCGCAGCTGGTTGGCCCGCACCGCGCCGACCAGGTCGATCACCGCGGCAAAGGGGATGTTCTCGTCGTGGTCCCCGAGTTCGGCTTTGGTAGCCGGAGTAAACAGCGGGGTGGGGAACTTGCTGGCCTCGACCAGCCCCGGTGGCAGCGGGATGCCGCACACCTGGCCGCTTGCCTGGTAGTCCAGCAGCCCCGACCCGGTCAGGTAGCCGCGAGCCACGCATTCCACCGGCAACATCTCCAGTCGGCGCACGACCAGGGCACGGCCCAGCACCTCATCGGGGATACGCGGGTCGTCAGGCGGCCCGGCCAGGTGGTTGGCGGCTTCGACCAGGCCGAAGAAGAACACACTCATCGCGGTCAGGATGCGGCCTTTGTCGGGGATCTGCGTGTCGAGAATGTAGTCGAACGCCGAAATCCGGTCGGTTGCCACGAACAGCAGGTGCTGGTCGTCGATGCGGTACAGCTCGCGGACCTTGCCGCTGGCCAAATGTCGGTAGTCGGAGAGGGCTGGACGCACCATTGGGCCAGCCTATCGGGGTGTGCTCAACCCGCCCACCAGCCGGCGGTGTGCTGGGATCGAGGCTATGAGGTCTATGAGATCCATCAGAGCGCTCTTGCTGCCGTATGCCACCACCCCCGGTCGCCTGCTGGCTCAACTGTTCAGTGATGTCGTCGTCGCGGTATGGACCGCGGTGTGGGTGCTGGTCGGTCTGGCCGTGCACGGTGCGATCTCGACGATCGGCGCCGTCGGTAGGCAGGTCGAAAGCGGTGCGCACGGTGTCGCCGGGAACCTGGAGTCGGCCGGCCACAGCGCGGAACGCATCCCGCTGGTCGGTGACGCCATCGGCAAGCCGCTGTCGGCGGCCAGTGCTGCCACGCTGGATATCGCCGGCGCCG
>NZ_JBYCKY010000655.1:0-8953 GCF_057473605.1 Mycobacterium sp. TH-M82
CACGAAGGCGGGTTACGCCGCGATGCGCGACAACGTCGGCCTCGGATCGTCGAACAAGAAGCTGTCGGATCTCTTGATGCGCCAGGACGAGACGTTCGTGAGGGAGCTGGTGGACGCCTACGTCAACGGAGATGGCAACGTCACGCGGCGCGGCGGTGCGCTGTGGAAGCGGGTGCACACCACATCGCGGGTGTGGGCCTTCCAGTTGCAGTCGGTCCTGGCGCGCCTCGGCCACTACGCTACGGTCGAACTGTGCCGGCCTGGTGGCCCCGCAGTGATCCAGGGCCGCGACGTCGCCCGCAAGGATCTGTACCAGGTCCAGTGGACCGAGGGCGGCCATGGACCGAAGCAGGCTCGCGACTGCGGCGACTACTTCGCTGTGCCGATCAAGAAGCGGACGGTGCGTGAGGCACACGAGCCGGTATACAACCTCGACGTCGAGGAGCCCGACAGCTACCTCGCATATGGCTTTGCCGTGCACAACTGCACCGCTCCCGTCTATTCGTCGGATTCGCTGCACTCGGCGGTGGTTGAGATCGTCGTGAAACCGCATGCGCGGGTTCGGTACACCACGATCCAAAACTGGTCGACAAACGTCTACAACCTGGTCACCAAGCGGGCCCGCGCCGAGGAAGGCGCCACCATGGAGTGGGTCGACGGCAACATCGGATCCAAGGTCACCATGAAATATCCGGCGGTGTGGATGACCGGCGAACACGCCAGCGGAGAGGTGCTGTCGGTGGCGTTCGCCGGCGAGAACCAGCACCAGGACACCGGCGCCAAGATGCTGCATCTGGCACCCAACACGTCGAGCAACATCATCTCCAAGTCGGTGGCGCGCGGCGGCGGCCGGTCCTCCTACCGCGGCCTGGTGGAGATCCACAAGGGCGCGCACGGATCGCGCGCCAGCGTCAAATGCGACGCGCTGCTGGTCGATGACGTCAGCCGCAGTGACACCTACCCCTACGTCGACATCCGAGAGGACGACGTCACCATGGGCCACGAGGCCACCGTGTCGAAGGTCAGCGAGAACCAGCTGTTCTATCTGATGAGCCGCGGGTTGCCCGAGGACGAGGCGATGGCCATGGTGGTGCGCGGCTTCGTCGAGCCGATTGCCAAGGAACTGCCGATGGAATACGCCCTGGAGCTCAACAAGCTGATCCAGCTGCAGATGGAAGGCGCGGTGGGCTAGTGGCGCCCGCTACTACCGGGACCAACCTCACCGAGGCGGCCGAGGGGACAGTCATCAACAAGGCAACAGCGTTCACGTCGTTCGACGTGAACGCCTTCGAGGTGCCGCAGGGCCGCGACGAGGCCTGGCGGTTCACGCCGTTGCGCCGGCTGCGCGGCCTGCACGACGGTTCCGCGCCCGCCACCGGGACCGCCGGGATCGAGGTCCGGGAAATCCCTGGCGTGCATGCCGAGACCGTCCGGCGCGGCGACGAACGCCTCGGGTCGGCGGGTGTGCCAGCGGATCGTATTGCCGCCCAGGCGTTCTCCTCGTTCGACTCGGCGACCGTGGTCAGCATCGACAGCGGTGCCGCCCCGGAGGCACCGATCGAGATCACCGTCACCGGGCCCGGTGACGGCGCCACGGCCTACGGGCACCTGCAGCTGCGGGCTGGGGAGCTGTCCCGGGCGGTCGCCGTCATCGATCTGCGGGGCAGTGGAACATATGCGGACAACGTCGAATTCGTCGTCGGCGATGGCGCAAACCTGACTGTCGTCTGGATCGCGGACCCCGCGGCCGACATGGTTCACGTCACCATGCACCACATGGCGCTGGGCAAGGATGCGGTGCTGCATCACGCCGCGGTCCAGCTCGGCGGTGAGCTGATTCGGCTGACCGGACGGGTCCGATTCGACGGCCCGGGCGGCGATGCCGAGTTGCTCGGCTTGTATTTCGCCGATGACGGCCAGCATCTGGAATCGCGGCTGCTGATCGACCACGGCAAGCCCAGCTGCCGCTCCAACGTGCTCTACAAGGGTGCGCTGCAAGGCGATCCGGATTCATCAAGGCCCGACGCGCGCACGGTGTGGGTCGGCGACGTGCTGATCCGCGCGGACGCGACAGGCACGGACACCTTCGAGGTCAACCGCAACCTGGTGCTGACCGACGGCGCCCGGGCCGATTCGATGCCCAACCTCGAGATCGAAACCGGTGAGATCATCCATGCCGGCCACGCCAGTGCCACCGGACGCTTCGACGACCTGCAGCTGTTCTACCTGCAAGCCCGCGGTATCCCGGAGGATCAGGCCCGCCGACTGATCGTGCGCGGATTCTTCGGCGAGATCATCGCCAAGATCAACGTACCGGCTGTGCGGGACCGTCTCACCGAAGCCGTCGAGCACGAGCTCGCATTAACCGAAAACCTGCAAGCCGAAATCCTGCGGACGACCTAAGGACACCAATCAGCAATGACCACACTTGAAATCAAGGATCTGCACGTCGGCGTGGCGCCGAGCGGCAGCGCGCCCGGCGACGGGGAAACCGAGATCCCCATCCTGCACGGCGTCGACCTGACGGTGAACTCCGGCGAGACGCACGCGCTGATGGGGCCCAACGGATCGGGCAAGTCCACCCTTTCGTACGCGATCGCGGGGCACCCCAAGTACGTTGTGACGTCCGGGTTGATCACCCTGGACGGTCAGGACGTGCTCGCGATGACCGTTGATGAGCGTGCGCGGGCGGGCCTCTTCTTGGCTATGCAGTATCCGGTCGAGGTGCCCGGGGTGTCGATGTCGAACTTCCTGCGCAGCGCGGCCACCGCGGTGCGCGGCGAGGCACCGAAGCTGCGGCAGTGGGTCAAGGAACAGCGGGCGGCATTCAGCGCGCTCGGCATCGATCCCACGTTCGCTGACCGCAGCGTCAACGAAGGCTTCTCCGGCGGCGAGAAGAAACGCCACGAGATCCTGCAGCTCTCCGTGCTCAAGCCGAAGATCGCTATCCTCGACGAGACCGATTCCGGGCTGGACGTCGACGCGCTGCGGGTGGTCAGCGAAGGGGTGAACCGCTACGTCGAAGCCGAGCACCCGGGCATCCTTTTGATCACGCACTACACCCGGATTCTGCGCTACATCCAGCCGCAGTTCGTGCACGTCTTCGCCGGTGGCAAGGTGGTGGAATCGGCCGGGCCGGAACTCGCCGACGAGCTGGAGAAGAACGGTTACGAACGCTTCTCGCAGGTGGCAGTGACGGGTTTGGCGACATGACGCTTTCGGTCAGGAGCCCGGCTGATCTGGCAGCGATACGGGCTGATTTCCCCATCTTGAGTCGCGTGATGCGTGGCGGAAAGCCGTTGGCCTACCTGGATTCCGGAGCTAGCTCACAACGCCCTGTCCAGGTACTCGACGCCGAGCGGGAGTTCGTGGCCACGTCCTACGGGGCGGTGCATCGCGGTGCGCACCAGTTGATGGAGGAAGCCACCGACGCCTACGAAGCGAGCCGGGCCGCCATCGCCGGATTCGTCGGCGCCGACGCAGACGAGCTGGTGTTCACCAAGAACGCCACCGAGGCGCTGAACCTGGTGTCGTATGTGCTCGGCGACAACCGCTTTGAGCGTGCGGTGGGTCCTGGCGACGTCATCATCGCCACTGAGCTGGAACACCACGCGAACCTGGTCCCCTGGCAGGAGCTGGCCCGCCGCACCGGTGCGACGCTGCGCTGGTATTCCGTCGTCGACTCCGGGCCGGACGCCGGGCGGATCGACCTTGACTCGCTGAGCCTGGACGACCGGGTGAAAGTTGTTGCTTTCACCCACCACTCGAATGTCACCGGTGCGTTGACCCCGGTCACCGAACTGGTGTTCCGAGCCAGGGCGGTGGGTGCGCTGACTGTGCTGGACGCCTGCCAGTCGGTGCCGCACCAGCCGGTCGACCTGCACGCGCTGGGTGTCGATTTCGCCGGGTTCTCCGGCCATAAGATGCTGGGCCCGACCGGGGTCGGCGTACTCTACGGCCGCCGCGAACTGTTGTCGGCACTGCCGCCGTTTCTCACCGGTGGATCGATGATCGAGACGGTGACGATGGCGGAAAGCACCTACGCGCCGCCGCCGCAGCGCTTCGAGGCCGGCACCCCGATGACCTCTCAGGTGGTGGGGCTGGCGGCGGCCGCGCGCTATCTCGACGCGATCGGGATGGACACCGTGGAATCGCACGAACGCGACCTGGTTGCCGCCGCCCTCGACGGCCTGTCCGGCGTCGACGGGGTGCGTATCGTCGGGCCGGCGTCGATGACGGACCGCGGGTCGCCGGTGTCGTTCGTCGTCGACGGCGTGCACGCCCACGACGTCGGCCAGGTGCTCGACGACGATGGTGTCGCGGTGCGGGTCGGTCATCACTGCGCGATGCCGCTGCACCGCCGGTTCGGCGTGGCGGCGACGGCGCGGGCGTCATTCGCGGTGTACAACACCTTCGACGAGGTCGACCGCCTGGTTGCCGGGGTGCGCCGGGCCGTGAACTTCTTCGCTGGAGCGTGAGTCGTGCGGCTTGAGCAGTTCTACCAGGAAGTGATCCTCGACCACTACAAGCACCCGCAGCACCGTGGGCTGCGGGAGCCGTTCGGTGCGCAGGTCCACCACGTGAACCCGACCTGCGGCGACGAGCTCACCCTGCGGGTGGCGCTGTCGCAGGACGGCTACGGGCAGTTGAGCATCGCCGACGTCTCCTACGACGGGCAGGGCTGTTCGATCAGCCAGGCGGCAACCTCGGTGCTCACCACCCAGGTGATCGGCCAGCCGGTGGCCCAGGCTCTGCAGATAGTCGACGCCTTCCACGAGATGGTGTCCTCACGCGGCACGGTGGAAGGCGATGAGCAGGTGCTCGGCGACGGCGTCGCCTTCGCCGGAGTGGCCAAATACCCGGCGCGGGTGAAATGTGCGCTGCTGGGCTGGATGGCGTTCAAGGATGCTCTAGCGCAGGTTATCGCGGCCCGACCCGAGCTGGCCCAGGCCACATCAGAAGGGCACACGCTGGAATCAGCCAGTGTGACAATCGAGGTACCGGTCCGATCCGGTGCCGGATCACCTACGGAGATGGATGGATGAGTGACAGCACCACAGCGCATGATGAGCTGCTCGCCGAGGTCGAAGAGGCGATGCATGACGTCATCGACCCGGAAATCGGCATCAACGTGATGGACCTGGGGCTGGTCTACGACCTGGATGTCCGTCAGGGCGACGAGGGTCCGGTGGCCGTGATCACCATGACGCTGACCTCCCCGGCCTGCCCGCTTCAGGACATGATCCACGACCAGGTGCACAACGCGACGATCGGAGCCGGCCTGGTGACCGAGCTGGACCTGACCTGGGTCTGGGATCCGCCATGGGGCCCGGACAAGATCACCGACGACGGCCGCGAGATGATGCGCGCGGTCGGCTTCACCGTCTGAAGCGCTAGTCGGTCGACTGCGGGCACTTGCCGTCGGTGGCCGCCCAAACAGTGACTTTCGTCGCCTGCAGCACACCGCTGCTGTCCTTTGTTCCCCGCGCGGCGACGCACTTACCCTTGGTGATCGCGCCGGTGTTGGCCGCGACCCGCTTTTTGTAGCTGGTGGTGTCGGTGACGGTCACGGTGACCTTCGACGTGCTGCCGGTTGCGCTCTCGGGGGTGAGGGTGATGGTGTTACCGGTGACGGAGTCGACGACGCCTTGGACTGCCCGGTGCGGTGCCGGCGCCGCAGACGGTGTGGTGGAGCTGGACTCCTGCGGCTGTGGACACTTGCCGTCGACGGCGCTGCTGATCCGCACCCATTGCGCGGTGATCGCGCCGCTGCTGGCCGGGGCGCTCTGCGAGGTGGGGCCGGCCTTGATGCAGCTGCCGAGGGCGACGTCGCTCAGATGAGCCGGGAGGGCTTCCCTGATCTGGGTGGAACTCGCGTACTGCACCGCTGCGTTCCCGGTCGACTGGGTGACCTGGAGCGTGTTGCCCGACACCGATGCGATCAGGCCGATGACGTGATCACTCTGGGCGTATGCCGGCGCCGGCGAGGAGAGTGCGGCGACCGACAGTGCGGTGGCCCCGGTGACAGCGAGGAACGCAAGCCGGGGCGCGATAGCGAGGGCAGGCATCAATATTCTCCGATCGTGGACTTCGTGCGCCGGTGTGCACGACTGTGGTGGGCAAAGTGGGTAGTACCACCGTCTGCCGTGGAGTTATCAGCAGGCTTTTTTCACTCTGTGGGCCTGCTATGTATACCGGGTATACCGGCCGCGCTGCCGCCGGGTTGGCGCCGGGGAACAGCGCGGCCGGTTCCGGCGTTGGGCCAATCATGGCTACCCAGAATCTCACCTCAGCGCAGTTCAACGAAACCGTTGCCGGCAATGACATCGTGCTGGTCGACTTCTGGGCCTCGTGGTGCGGGCCGTGCCGGTCCTTCGCGCCCACGTTCGCGGCCTCGGCGGAGAAGCACCCCGACATCGTCTTCGCCAAGGTCGATACCGAGGCCGAACAGCAGCTGGCCGCGGCCGCCCAGATCCAGTCCATCCCCACCCTGATGGCGTTCAAGAAGGGCACGCTGGTGTTCAACCAGGCCGGGGCGCTGCCGCCGGCCGCGCTGGAAGACCTGGTCCAACAGGTCAGGGACTTGGACGTCGACGCCGCACTGGCTGCGCAGGCCCAGGCCCGAAAAGAGCCGCCCCAGCAGACCTGAGCCGGCGCACGCGATAGCGTGCAACACGTGACCGGCACAGCTGGATTTGTCCTTGTCGACCGTCCGCGTCCGCAGGTCGTCTTGATCACCCTCAACCGACCGGAGCGGATGAACTCGATGGCGTTCGACGTCATGGTGCCGCTCCACGATGTGCTGCGGCAGATCAGCTACGACAACTCGGTTCGGGTGGTGGTGCTGACCGGCGCCGGGCGCGGTTTCTCGTCCGGCGCCGACCACAAGTCGGCGGGCCCGGTGCCGCACGTGGCGGGATTGACCCGCCCCAGCTACGGACTGCGGTCGATGGAGCTGCTCGACGACGTGATCCTGGCGCTGCGCCGGATGCACCAGCCGGTGATCGCCGCGGTCAACGGTGCGGCCATCGGCGGCGGGCTCTGCCTGGCGCTGGCCGCCGACATCCGGGTCGCCGCCGCGGGTGCCTACTTCCGGGCGGCGGGCATCAACAACGGCTTGACCGCCAGCGAGCTGGGGCTGAGCTACCTGCTGCCCAGGGCGATCGGGGCTTCGCGGGCGTTTGAGATCATGCTCACCGGCCGCGATGTCGACGCCGGCGAGGCTGAGCGGATCGGGCTGGTCTCGCGCGTCGTGCCGCAGGACGAGCTGTTGCGCGCGTGCTTTGACATCGCCGAGCGGGTCGCCGCGTTCTCCCGGCCGGGAATCGAGTTGACCAAACGTACCCTCTGGAGCGGGCTGGAGGCCGGCAGTCTAGAAGTCCATATGCAGACCGAAGGACTCGGACAGCTCTACGTGCGGCTGCTGACCAGCAACTTCGAGGAGGCGGTCGCGGCGCGTGCGGAACGCCGGTCGCCGAGTTTCACCGACGACCAGTAGCGATCAGGGGTGGGTGTGATCTGCGCCTGCGACGATGCAGAGCGAAGCGATGAGGAGAAGGGGTGCGCGTGATCACCGCAACGGACCTGGAGGTCCGCGCCGGGGCGCGCACCCTGCTTGCCACGGCCGGGTCCGCGCTGCGGGTGCAGCCCGGCGACCGCATCGGACTGGTCGGGCGCAACGGCGCCGGCAAAACCACCACCCTGCGCATCCTGGCGGGCGAGGGGGAACCCTATGCCGGCACCGTGATCCGCAGTGGCGGGATCGGGTACCTCCCGCAGGACCCGAGGGAGGGAGACCTCGACGTCGTTGCTCGCGACCGGGTGCTCTCGGCGCGCGGGCTGGACACGCTGCTTGCGGATCTGGAGAAGCAGCAGGCGTTGATGGCCGAGGTCGCCGACGACGGAGCGCGCGACCGTGCGATCCGACGGTACGGCCAACTCGAGGAACGGTTCGCCACGCTGGGCGGATACGCCGCCGAAAGCGAAGCCAGTCGGATCTGCACCAGCCTCGGCCTGCCCGAGCGGGTGCTCACGCAACGGCTGCGCACCCTCTCCGGCGGGCAGCGCCGCCGGGTCGAGCTGGCCCGGATTCTCTTCGCGGCGGCGGAGGGCGGGGGAGTGGGTGGTTCGGGATCCGCGACGACGCTGCTACTCGACGAGCCGACCAACCACCTGGATGCGGATTCGGTGGGTTGGCTGCGCGAGTTCCTGCGGGCGCACACCGGCGGGCTGGTGCTGATCAGCCACAATGTCGGATTGCTGGCTGACGTCGTCAACCGGGTGTGGTTTTTGGACGCCGTGCGCGGCGAAGCCGACATCTACAACATGGGCTGGCAGCGTTACCTCGACGCGCGCGCCACCGACGAACAACGTCGTCGCCGCGAACGCTCCAATGCGGAACGCAAAGCCACCGCACTGCGCTCCCAGGCCGCCAAGCTGGGGGCCAAGGCCACCAAAGCCGTTGCGGCGCAGAACATGGTGCGCCGCGCCGAGAAGATGATGGCCGCGCTGGACGCCGAACGGGCGACCGAGAAAGTGGCCCGGATTAAGTTTCCGTCCCCGTCGGCGTGCGGCCGCACCCCGCTGACGGCCACCGGATTGACCAAGGCCTACGGATCGCTGGAGGTGTTCAGCGGCGTCGACCTGGCCATCGACCGCGGGTCGCGGGTGGCGGTGCTGGGCCTCAACGGCGCGGGCAAGACCACGCTGCTGCGACTTTTGGCCGGCGTTGAAAATCCGGACGCCGGCAGCGTGGCGCCGGGACACGGGTGCAAGATCGGCTACTTCGCCCAGGAACACGACACCCTCGACGGCGCCGCTACCGTCTGGCAGAACACCGTTCATGCCGCACCCGGTACCTCGGATCAGGATCTGCGCGGCCTGCTCGGCGCCTTCATGTTCCGCGGCGCGCAACTCGATCAGCCCGCCGCCACGCTGTCCGGCGGCGAGAAGA
>NZ_JBYCKY010000656.1:0-8381 GCF_057473605.1 Mycobacterium sp. TH-M82
GAGCATCCAGAGCGGGTGCTCACCCAGATCCGCAACGCGATTTCGGCGTGATAGTCGTCGCTCAGCGCAAGAAAGCACGCCGAAATCGCAGCAGGCCCGCGATCACCACGATCAGCCACGCCGTCAGCGCGTTCCAGAAGAACACCAGTGAAACCGTCTGCATCGATGCCACTCCCAGCTCCGCCGCCGTCGCGTCGGTGGCCACCGAGTACATGCCCAGCGGGAACACCACCGCCCACCACACCCCGGCGAACCGCAAGACCCCGGGTCGCTGGTTGACGTGGTGCAACACGAAGTAGATCAGCGGCGGTATCCACAAACTGGCCGCCACCCAGGTCACGATGGTGACAGCGCGCACCGGCCCGGCCAGCCACTGCGGGGCCACGCCGTGGATGCGGTCGCCGGCCAGCGTGGCGATGGCCATCGCTCCCATCAGGATCCAGTCGTCGGGCTCGAATCCCTCACGGTCCCTCCGCTCGGCGACGATGCGCCACAGGATCAGCCAGGTCATCAGCCCGTAGAACACAATCGCCAGCAGCCAAACCGGCAGCGCGATCACCAGCCACCTGTGGTCACCGGTCTGCCGGGCTGCCTGCGCGGTCACCACGGCCAAACCGGACGTGCCGACGCTGCCCAGTTCCCACTCACCGTGGGCACGATCACGCAGTTCCGTCCAGGATCGCGCCGCCATGTTGCGGGTGGTCAGCGTCGACAGCGCCAGCCACGACAGCAGGGCCACAACGCCGAGGCTCCGCACGATCGTCGGGTGCGCCGACAGCCGCGAGTCGAGCACCGCGCATGCGGCCACGAAGGTGCACAGCCCCAGCGTGACGTCGGGGTCGGCGAGGTCCCAGCCGATCCGGCGCTGAACCGCGAGGGTCAACACCAGCCCGGCCAGAGCCACCATTGCCGCCGTGGCCAACACCCCCAGCGCGTCGCTGATCGACCGGTAGTGGTGGTTGTGCGCAGCGATCGACAATATCCCGGTCGCCATCACCGCCGCGAATACGTCCGGTGCCGGCTCGACCCGGCATAGTCGGCGCGACCGAACGGCCATGGCGTTACAGGATCGCACCCGGGGTGTACTTGGCCGCGTCGGGATAGCGGGCAACCAGCGTCTGCACCGCCGCGACCACGGCGTCCACCTGGTCACCGGACGCGCCGGTGAATGCCTGTTCGTCGGCGAGCGCGGCGTCGATCGCCGCCCGGTCCAACGGCAATCGTGGATCGGCGGCCAGTCGGTCGAGAAGATCGGGTTCGGCGCCGCGTTCCCGCATCGCCAATGCCACCGCCACCGCGTTCTCCTTGATCACCTGATGCGCAGCCTCCCGGCCCATGCCGGCGCGCACGGCGGCGACCAACACCTTGGTGGTGGCTAAAAACGGCAGGTAGCGATCCAACTCACGACCGATCACCGCCGGGTGGGCACCGAATTCGCCGAGCACCGTCAGAAACGTCTCGATCTGGCCGTCAGCGGCGAAGAACGCGTCCGGCAACGCCACCCGGCGCACCACCGAGCAGAACACGTCGCCCTCGTTCCACTGTGCACCCGCCAGCTCGGCCGCCATCGAGGCGTAGCCGCGCAACACCACCTGTAGCCCGTTGACCCGTTCGCAGCTGCGGGTGTTCATCTTGTGCGGCATCGCCGACGAGCCGACCTGCCCGGGCGCGAAGCCCTCGGTGACCAGTTCGTGGCCGGCCATCAGCCGGACAGTGTAGGCGAACGACGAAGGACCAGAACCCAACTGCACCAGCGCGGAGATCACATCGTGGTCCAGCGAACGCGGATAAACCTGGCCAACGCTGGCCAACACCGCCCCGAAGCCCAGAAATTCGGCGATGCGCCGTTCCAGTTCAGCCAGCTTGGCGGCATCTCCGCCGAACAGGTCCAGCATGTCCTGGGCGGTGCCCATCGGCCCCTTGACGCCGCGCAGCGGGTAGCGGTCGATCAACTCGCGCAGCCGGGCCAGCGCGATCAGCGTCTCCTGGGCGGCAGAGGCGAACCGCTTGCCCAGCGTGGTGGGCTGCGCGGCGACGTTGTGGCTGCGTCCGGTCATCACCAGATCGCGGTATTGGACCGCCCGCTCGGCCAACCGCGCAACCACGGCGACCCCGTGGCCGAAGACGAGATCCAGCGACTGGCGGATCTGCAGCTGCTCGACGTTCTCTGTCAAATCGCGGCTGGTCATGCCCGCGTGCACGTGCTGATGGCCGGCCAGCGCGTTGAACTCCTCGATGCGGGCTTTGACGTCGTGGCGCAGGGTGCGTTCGCGGGCTTCGATCGACGCCAGGTCGACGTCATCGACCACCCGCTCGTAGTCGGCGAGCACCTGCTTTTGAACCTGCACCCCCAGCTCCGCCTGGGCCCCCAGCACCGCCAGCCAGAACCGGCGCTCGGCGACGACTTTGGCCTCCGGTGACCAGATCGCGGCCATCTCGGCGCTGGCGTAGCGGGTGGCCAGCACATTGGGAATGCTCACGAACACACAGCTTACGGTCGCCATACCCGCCTTCGACAAGGCACAGTGACCGGGTGTACTTCGTCGGCGTGGACCTGGCCTGGGGCGAACGCAGCCCGACCGGGGTGCGGTGGTGGACCCCGACGGGGTTCTGGTCTGCGTTGGCACCGCCCGCGACGACGCCGAGATCACCGGGGTGCTCTGGCTCTACCTGCGCGGCGACTGCCTGGTCGGCATCGACGCGCCGCTGGTGGTGACCAACCCGACCGGCCAGCGGCCCGCCGAGGCCGCATTGAACCGCGACTTCGGCCGGTTCGAGGCTGGTGCTGTTTTCGGCTGGCGCGCACGTTGAAGTACAAGGCCAAGCCCGGCCGTGGCGTCGGCCAGCTCAGATCGGAACTGCTGCGGTTGATGGACGCGATCGAAGGGCTCGCGCAGTCCACGGTGCCGCTGCGGGTGACCGACAACGGCCACTTGACCGATCTGCGCCGGCGGGTCCGGATCGCTGAGCGCAAGAGCGAGCTGCGTCGCGTCGAGGATCCCGTCGACGCTGTCGTCTGCGCGTATGTGGGGATGTACGCCCAACTTCGCCCAGCCGCTGTCACCATCTACGGCGACTTCGTCACCGGCTGCATCGTGACGCCGACACTGCCGGCGGACCTTGGTCAGCACAAGCAGCCAACCTACGGTTGAGGTTGCTCCTGCGCTGCCGGGCCGCTCACGGTGAACTCGCGTGTCATGCCGGTAAACGGCGCGAGGCCTCCGCTGCCGCGGCAGGCCGTGCCGTGGTGCACGATCCGGTATCGGCCCGCTGTGGCGTCTTCCGGGATGACCCACTCGACGGTCACCGTCGAACCGGTCCGCCCATTGCGCCGCCAGCGGAATGTGGTCGCCCAGTCGCCGTCGTCGGCAACCCGCATCCAGCCCGTCTCGCCGTGGTGCTGCACCTCCAGAAAGGTGCGCCCGCGATGCAGGTCGTTGTTGGGGTAGGCACTGACGAAGACGGCTCGGACGGTCTGCTTCGTCTGGTACCGGTCTTCCGGTTCGGTGACGACCGTGCCGAACTCACCGGTGTCGGGTCGGGCACGACGCAGCCAACTCGCGCGGGTGGTGGCAGTCGGGCCCGGTCCGGCCACGGCCGGCTCACCGTCGCGCATAGCGGTCGCCAGTCCCGCGACGGTCTGCATGAACAACGGGAGTTGCCAGCGGCCGAACAGCGTGCTGCCCCCCTCATAGCGCTGTTCCAGATACTCCTCGGGCGTGGTGATGTAGTGGATATAGGCGTTGCTGTATCCGACGCACAGCACGTCGGCCAGCGCTGCCCCGACGATTGCGGCGACGACGCGTCGCAGTCGCAACCCGGACACGATCGTCGGCTCGCCGGGGATGCCGATCAGATACAGCCGCCCGATGCGCACCAGCTGTACCGGCACCCGTTCTTGGATGAACGGCTTTATCCGGTTGACCAGGCTGCCCGGCGCCACCAGACCCTTCGGCGCGTGGGCCTCTCGTAGTTTGGCGTCGAACCGGTACAGGGCTGCCGACGCGGTCTCCCAGAACCTGTTGCGGCCCTGATGAAAACCGGCGAACCCGGCGCCGTCGTCGGTCCCCGCCAGCGCGGCCGCGGCCACCATCGGGTGGCCGGTCCGCCGCGGCTGACCGTCGGGGGTGAACTCCCCGCTGACGCTCGCGTTGGCGAGGTCGACGTAGACCATCCGGGCGTCGACCGTTTCGCCGGCCGGTGTTCCGTGCACCAGTTGTGCGGCTGCGGCCTGATACTGCCGCAGCCCGATGATGCGGGTGTTTTCCACCTCGTCCTGAGTTGGCCCGATCCCGTTGCGGCGGTTGGTGTTCGGGCTCATATCTCCGGGATTGGTCTGGGCGAAGGCCGCAACGAAGCCGGGTTGACCGCCGAGGTAATCGTTACCTCCGACCAGACGCTCCCAGTGGTAGGCGGCGTAGCCTTTGTTGTCGCCGGAGATGAGGGTGTTGCGGTTGGTCATGCTGGTGCCGTGAGTGGCGAAGAAGTTCATCGCCCCCACCGGTAGACCCTGCCGGTCGATGCGCAGCAGGGTCGTTTGCGGGTCGATGCCCTCGGGGAACACCGATCGATCCGCCTCCGGGTTCCGGGCGAACGCCGTCGGTGAGCGGTTGGTGCTGGCATCGTGCAACTGGCCGTGCGACAACGCCACCTCGCCCGGTGCGAGGTCGGCGTCGGCGCGCTCGACCGCCTCGACGACGCCGGCCACGATCGCCTCGAACGTCGCCGGGCGAAACCCGCTCGTGGTCAGGTTGTAGAGCAGATGGCCACAGTATCCCCCCGGCCCGGAGTGGGTATGGGTGGCAGTGATCAGCGTGTTCTGCGCGGTGTAGCGGGAACCGTAGGCCCGCTGCAGCCGGGCGAGGACCTCGTCGGTGACGCTTTGCGTCGGCAGCGGCAGTTCCGCCACGACGAGCAGAACGCGGTCGGCATCGGAGGCGAACACGAACGCCCGTGCGCGCAGCCGCAGGTGGATGCCGGTCGTGCGCTGCTCGGCCTTCCCGTACCCGAGCATGCCGCATTCGGCCGGTTCACCCGTGATGTCCGCGATCCCTCGCCCGACGAACATCGTCATCGGCGCATCAGGCCGACACCGCGCTCCGGTAGATCGGTGCGAGCAGGTCGATAACATCGATCAGCGCGGCCCGCGCCGCCTGGCGTGGGCCCTGCCCGTCGTTGACCAGCGCGGCGACCACCGCCCCGTCGACCACGCAGGTCAGTGCGAAAAGCATCTCGATCCGCGCCGTGCGACCGGATCGCTGCACGGCTTCGATGACGGCGTCGGCACGCTGGCGCAGCATCCGGCGCTGGATACCGCGTAGCGCGGGCAGCCGGGCACAGATGATGTAGCGCTCGTAGCGGGTGATGAGCTCCTCGGTGAGCCGCTCATCGGAAGCCTCACCCACCAACAGGTCGACCAGCATGTCTGCGGTCGTCCCGGCGGTGCGGCGCCGTCGCGACAGGCTGGCAACGCGGGCGCGCAACCGGGCGACTTCCAGCATCCCGATATGTTCGACGGTGCTGGCGATCAGGTCGTCCCGCGACGAGAAATAGTAGGTCGTGGACGCCAGCGCCACGCCCGCCCGGCGTGCCACCGTACGGTGGGTCACCGCTTCGAGCCCGCCCTCGTGGAGCAGCGCGGCGGCCGCGCTGACCAGCTCATGTCGTCGGCGTTCGCCCTTGGGCGTCACCGGTGCCGTCACGTCTGGACATGCTGCCAGCCGGGCCGGTGCCGCACTGGGCTTTCGGTCAAACACGATGATCCTGGCATGATGGCCCGCATGCCCGACCTGAGCCGGCGCGCGCTGTTGCGCCTCGGCGCCGGCGCCGCCGCCACAGCGGCCGGAGCCTACGCGCTGGGTCCCGCGCATCCGGTTGCCGGCCGCGAGTTGTCGATGGCCGGCACCGGGGCACCGCTGGCGCCGCCCCTCGAACCACCGCCTGCGCTCGCCCCGGCGCCCGCGGCTCCGACAATGGCCAGCGGCTCGTTTGCGTCGGCGGCACGCGGCGGTGCGACGACCAACTGGGCGATCGCCCGCCCACCGGGCCAGACGGCGGTGCTGCGGCCGGTGATCGCGTTGCACGGCAAGGGCAGCGACGCGGCGACGGTGATGGCCGGCGGCGTCGAGCAGGGCCTGGCCCAGGCCGTCGACGCGGGCCTGCCGCCGTTCGCGGTGGTCGCCGTCGACGGCGGCGGCAGCTACTGGCATAAACGGTCCTCCGGGGAGGACTCCGGCGCGATGGTGCTCGACGAGCTGATCCCGCTGCTCGGCGAGCACGGTCTGGACACCTCGCGGGTGGGGTTTCTGGGCTGGTCGATGGGCGGTTACGGAGCGCTGCTGCTCGGCGGACGGCTGGGACCAGACCACACCGCGGCGATCTGCGCGGTCAGCCCGGCGCTGTGGCTGTCCTCCGGAGCCGCCGCGCCGGGGGCATTCGACGGCACCACCGACTTCTCGGCGAACTCGGTGTTCGGGATGCCCGCCTTGGCGTCCATCCCGATCCGGGTGGACTGCGGCAACGGCGATCCGTTCTCCTCGGCGACCAGGGAGTTCATCGCTTCGCTGCCTAACCCGCCGGCGGGCGGATTCTCCCCCGGCGGGCACGACCCGTCGTTTTGGAGCGCCCAGCTGCCCGGCGAACTGACCTGGATCGCGCCGCTGCTGGTCGCCTGAGCCGGCGTCACAAGGTGCTCGTGGTGTTGCGGTCCTTCAGGTGCCCGCTCTCCACACCGGCGGCCGGATCGAGCTCCGCGTCGATGACCGCCGGCCGGTTCGACGCCAGCGCCTCGGTGAGCGCCGCTTCCAGCTCTGCCGGGGTGGTGACGTGATAACCCCTGCCGCCGAACGCTTCCGCGATCAGCTCGTGGCGTGCGTGCGCGCTCAGCACGGTCGGTGCCGGGCCCGCCCCGGCGCTTTGCTCGTCGCCGCGGTACACCCCGCCGTTGTTGAGGATCACGACAGCGATCGGCAGCTGGTACCGGCAGATCGTCTCGATCTCCATGGCGCTGAAGCCGAATGCGCTGTCGCCCTCGATCGCGACGACCGGCTGGCCGGTCTCGACCGCGGCGCCGATGGCATAGCCCATGCCGACCCCCATCACGCCCCAGGTGCCGCTGTCGAGCCGGTGCCGCGGCACCTCCATGTCGATCATGTTGCGGGTGATGTCCAGTGCGTTCGCGCCCTCGTTGACCAGGTAGACCTCCGGATGTCGTCGCAGCACGGCGCGCACCGCGCGCAGCGCGTTGGAGAAGCGCATCGGGTGTGGATCCTCGGCCAGCTGCCGGCTCATCGCGGCGTTGTTGTGCGCTACCCGGCCGGCGAGCTCGGCGGTCCAGGCCGCCGGCACCGCGATCGGGTGCGCAGACAGCCGATCGGCCAGCGCCGCCATCACCGAACCGATGTCCCCGCTCAGCGGTGCGGCGATCGGCCGGTTGCTGTCGAACTCCGACGCCTGGATGTCGACCTGGATGAACCGCGCGTCGACGGAGAATGCCGGCGGTTCGCCGTGGCCGAGCATCCAGTTCAGCCGGGCCCCGACCAGCATGATCACGTCCGCGCGAGCCAGCGCCAGCGAACGGGCGGCCGCCACCGACTGCGGATGGGCGTCCGGCACCAACCCCTTGGCCATCGGCATCGGCAGGAACGGGATGCCGCTGGTTTCCACGAACGTTGCGATCACGACGTCGGCTTGCGCATATGCGGCGCCCTTGCCCAGCACGATCAGCGGCCGCTGCGCCGCCGCCAGCAACCCGAACGCGCGGTCGAGCGCATCGGGTGCCGCCAACTGCACCGGGGCCGGATCGACGACTCGCCAGGTCGCCTCGGCAGCCGTGGCAGCATCGATGTGCTGGCCGAGCACGGCCCCCGGGATGTCGAGGTAGACGCCACCCGGGCGCCCGGAAACCGCGGCGCGGACGGCCCGGGCGACGCCGCGGCCGATGTCCTCGATCCGGTCGATCCGGTACACCGCCTTCGCAAACGGCCGGGCCGCGTTGAGCTGGTCGAGTTCCTGATAGTCACCGCGCTGCAGATCCGCCATCGCGCGCCCACCCGATCCCGAGATCTGGATCATCGGAAAGCAGTTCGCGGTGGCGTTGGCCAGCGCGGGCAGGCCGTTGAGGAAGCCGGGGGCCGACACCGTCAGGCAGACACCCGGGCGGCGGGTGAGGTAACCGGCGATGGCTGCGGCGTGCCCGGCGGAGCCCTCGTGCCGGAAACCGAGGTAGCGCATTCCCGCGGCCATCGCCACCCGGGCAAGGTCGGTGATCGGGATGCCGACGACGCCGTACATGGTGCCAATCCCGTTGAGCTTGAGGGCATCGACGACAAGGTGGAAGCCGTCGGTCGGTCGCGCGGGTGTCGATGGGGTCGCCATGGCAC
>NZ_JBYCKY010000657.1:0-1021 GCF_057473605.1 Mycobacterium sp. TH-M82
GCACACCGCCGACGAGTTGCACCTGAGGGGAACCGACGCGGGCTCGCCGTGCGTGCTCGTCCGGCGGGGGCCACGCTCGCGGTTCGTGGGGCCGGCGTTCGCCGCCGCCGACAAGGCCGACGTCGAGCGGCTCGGCGCGGTCGCGGGTGCGCGGGTCAGCTCGTTACCCGAGGCGATCGGCGGCGTCGGGGTGGAACTGACCGACCCCCGGGGGATTCCGGTCCGCGTCGTCGCCGGGACGACCGAGCTGGCCGAGTTGCCCGCCCAGCAGCCGCACACCTTCAACTTCGGCCACGAGCTGTTGCGCGCCAACGACACTCAGCGTCCGCCGCGCGAGCCGGCCAGGGTGCAGCGGTTGGGTCACCTCGTGCTGCAGAGCACCGCCTTCCTGCGCTCGCTCGACTGGTACCTCGATCATCTCGGCCTCATCGTCAGCGACTTCCTCTACTACCCGGGCCAACGCGAGCGCGGCCCGGCGATGGGCTTCCTGCGCTGCGACCGCGGCCCGACACCCACCGACCACCACACCCTGGCCCTCGTGCTCGGCCCCGCGGACCGTTACGTGCATTCGGCCTATCAGGTGTGCGACCTGGACGCGGTCGCGGCCGGCGGGGAATACCTGCGCGAAGCGGGGTACCGGCGGTCCTGGGGGATCGGCAGGCACATCCAGGGCAGCCAGATCTTCGACTACTGGCGCGATCCCGAGGGGTTCCTGGTCGAGCACTACAGCGACGGCGACATGTTCGACAACACGCTGCAGCCCGGGTGGGCCCCGTTGACCGCCTCCGGTCTTGCCCAGTGGGGCCCGCACGCGACCAACGACTTCCTCGGGATCGCTCCCGCCCGGGAAGCGGTCGTGCAGTTGCGGTCGATGCTTACCGCGCTGCGCGACCACAACGAATTCGACATCACCCGCCTGCGCGGATTCCTGAAAGTGGCACGCTCATGAGCATTTCCGTCTACCGCACCTCCGAGGCCTGGTGGGCGGGCACCGCCGACGCCGTCGCCAGGATCGACACCG
>NZ_JBYCKY010000658.1:0-3201 GCF_057473605.1 Mycobacterium sp. TH-M82
GTGCCGGGCCCACCGGCCGCTTCCCGGGATGCGCCGGCAATTGAACGCCGAGGTGTTGTTGTCCTGCATCGACAACTCATCGGCGGCCGCCGGGTAATGGCTGGCCGGGCGCATCTTCTCGATCGGATAGTGCAGCTGGTAGAGCTGTTCGAAGATGGCGATGACCTGTGCCACCACGTCTTCGTGAACGATCAGTTCGCCGCGGTGCGGGTGACCGTCGAAACCCATGTGGTTGACGCCGACCCGCCGTAGTTGTGCCGGTCCGACGGGGCAATCCTGCCGCCAGCTCGCGCCGAGTTCGGCGGCGGTCACCGGATCGACGGCGGCGCCGGAAAGTGCAGGTACCGCCGGGGGCGGCGACGGTGGCGGCACGCTGGCCACCGGGGGTGGCGACGTCGCTGCGCACTGCGCCAGCAGGCTAGCGGCTGCAATACCCACCGCACCGACCGCGATTGCGGCGATCCTGTGCCTGATCAGCGATTTCACCGGGTAAGTCCTGATGTCGCCCACGGTAGCGCAGCGGCGGTGGCTCAGCGCTGGCAAACGACGGTTAGTTCCAGGAAAATCGGGTTATTAACGCATCACTGCTCAACCGAGTGTGGAGGACACCATGAAGATCACCACGATAATGAAGACGGCGCTGCCCGCGGTGGTGATGGCAACGATCGCCATCGCCGTCGCACCTCTTGCAACCGCGGCTTACCCCATCGTCGGCACGTTGGGCAGCACGTTGCAGGAGACCGACAGCGTCGGGCAGGTCGTGCTGTCCTGGAAGGTCGACGATCTGGGGCCAAGCAGCGACACGATGCCGGACTACCCGGTAGCCGGCCAGGTTTGGCAGGCCACCGCTACCGTGCACGCCATCCGTGGCAGCGTGACTCCTGCGATTTCGCAGTTCAACGCCGTGGCTCCCAGCCAGGCCGTCTACCGGGTGCTGTGGCAGGTCGCCGCGCCGCAGGCGATCAGCGGGGCCACCATCCCCGAAGGCCAGCAAGCGACCGGAAAGATCTACTTCGATGTCACCGGCCCACAACCGAGCACCGTGACCATGAACAACGGTATGGAAGACCTGATGATTTGGGGGCCGTAGCAGACCAGCACAGCGGATGGCATTCCATGATGGAGCAGTGACCGAGATCCGAGTGATTCGCGGCGACATCACCACCGTGCACGTCGACGCAATCGTCAACGCCGCCAACAGCACTCTGCTGGGCGGCGGTGGAGTCGATGGGGCGATCCATCGAACCGCCGGCCCGGCGATCCTGGCCGAATGCCAGCAGCTGCGCGACAACGACCTACCGGACGGCCTGGAGACCGGGGATGCGGTCGCAACCAGGGCGGGGCTGCTGCCCGCGCGATGGGTCATCCACACCGTCGGGCCGGTCTATTCGCGTGGCGAAGACCGGTCACCGCTGCTGCGGTCTGCCTACACCCGCAGCCTCGAGGTCGCCGATGCACTGGGCGCGGAGACGGTGTCGTTTCCGTTGATCTCCTCCGGCAGCTACGGCTGGCCGGCTGCCGACGCCGCACATCAGGCGGTGACGGCGGTGCGCAACGCCGACACGGCCGTGCAGCAGGTGACGTTCGTGGCGTTCAGCGAGGACATGGCGGGGTTGCTACGACGGGAGCTGACCCGCGCTGGCTCGCCGTCTCAGCGGCGCAGCCGCAGCCGCAAGCGGTGAGCACATTGGCGTAGGGCTTCGAGCTGTTCGGCGACCCGGGCGGGCGCGGTGCCGCCGCGGGCGTCGCGCGACGAAACCGAGCCGGTGACGGTGAGCACGTCGCGCACCTCCGGCGTCAACGCGGGACCGGCGCCGGCCAACTCGTCGTCACTCAGGTCTTCCAGGCCCACGCCGCGCCGTTCGGCCGCGCGCACCGCGGCGCCCGCGGCCTCGTGTGCGGACCGGAACGGAACACCTTGGCGCACCAGCCATTCAGCGATATCGGTGGCCAGTGTGTAGCCGGCCGGGGCCAGTGCCGCCATCCGCTCGACGTCGAACGTCAGGCTGCCCACCAGTCCCGCCATTGCCGGCAGCAACAACTCCAGCTGGGCCACCGAGTCGAACACCGGCTCCTTGTCTTCCTGCAGGTCGCGGTTGTAGGCCAGCGGCTGCGCTTTCAGCGTCGCCAGCAGCCCGGCCAGATTCCCGATCAGCCGGCCGGACTTGCCGCGGGCCAGCTCGGCGATGTCGGGATTCTTCTTCTGCGGCATGATCGAACTTCCGGTGGACCAGGCGTCGTCCAACCTGACGTAGCCGAATTCGGTCGAACTCCACACGATGATGTCTTCAGCCAGCCGGGACAGATCGACGGCGATCATCGCGAACACCCACGCTGCCTCGGCGGCGAAGTCCCGGGCAGCCGTGGCATCGATCGAATTCTCCGCGGCCCTGGTGAAACCGAGCTCGGCCGCTATGGCGTCCGGATCGAGGCCCAGTGACGAGCCGGCGAGTGCGCCCGCGCCGTACGGAGACACCGCGGCGCGCGCGTCGAGATCGGCGATCCGGTCCACGTCGCGCAGCAGCGGGTGGGCGTGGGCCAGCAGATGGTGTGCCAGCAGCACCGGCTGCGCCGACTGCAGGTGCGTCTTGCCCGGCATGATCGCTGTCGGGTGAGCCGCCGCCTGGGTGGCCAGCACGTCGACCAGGTCGAGCACCCCGCCGGCGACACGGCGCACCGCGTCACGCAGCCACATCCGAAACAGCGTGGCCACCTGGTCGTTTCGTGATCTCCCGGCCCGCAACCGGCCACCCAGCTCGGTGCCGACCCGATCGATCAGGCCGCGCTCCAGGGCGCCGTGCACGTCCTCGTCGGTGGCCAGCGGCACGAAGCTGCCGTCGGCGACGGCTGCGCCGAGGTTGTCCAGCCCGGCCAGCAGCCCGTCACGCTGCTCCTCGGTGAGCAGACCGGCTCGAAACAACACCCCGGCGTGCGACTTGGACGCGGCGATGTCGTAAGGCGCCAGCACCCAGTCGAACTGGGTCGACCTGCTCAACGCGGCCAGTGCGGCGGCCGGGCGGTCGGTGAACCGCCCGCCCCACAGCGATCCCTGGTGGGTGTTCACGTCGCCCCAGCCCGGTGAGCATGCACAGAATCGCACCCGGGCGGCCCCGCTGGTGCGATTTTGTGCATGCTCGCGGTCGACCGGGTCACCGTGCGTCCCGGGCTGCGGAGATCTTCGACGACAACCCGTGCAGCTGC
>NZ_JBYCKY010000659.1:0-4620 GCF_057473605.1 Mycobacterium sp. TH-M82
GCTGTTCGGCCCAGCGGATGTACATCCGCATCAGCATCTCCGCCCAGTCGGCGGCGTCCACTCCCCCGGCTCCGGACCGAATCGTGACCAGCGCCTCACGCTCGTCGTATTCGCCGGAGAGCAGGGTGCGCACCTCCATGGCCTCGACGTCGGTCTGCAGAGCCGCCAGTTCGGCGTCGGCCTCGGCGCGCGCCTCCGCTGCGGCTGTGCCCTCTGTGCCCTCTGTGCCCTCTGCCTCGTCGGCGAGCTCATAAAGCACCGGAAGGTCTTCGAGCCGGCCGCGCAGCTCCTCGACCCGGCGCAGCTCGCCCTGGGTGTGTGACAGCTCGCTGGTCACCCGCTGGGCGCGGGCCTGGTCATCCCAGAGGTTCGGGTCGGACGCTTCGTGTTCGAGCTTGTCGATGCGGCTGCGCAGGCCCTCGACGTCGAGCACCCGCTCCACCGTGGTCAAGGTGGCGTCCAGGGCGGCGATGTCGGCTTGCCGGTCGGGTTCCACGCTTCTTCACGTTACCGGCGCCGCCATCCACGGTGATCGCCGACGACCGCCAAGGTGGGTGTTTAGCATCGGTGTATGCGTCCCTACCACGTAGCGATCGTCGGCTCCGGCCCGTCCGGGTTTTTTGCTGCCGCGTCGCTGCTCAAGCTGGCCGCAAACAACCCTGACGGCGTCGATGTGCACGTCGACATGCTGGAGATGCTGCCGACGCCATGGGGTTTGGTGCGCTCCGGGGTTGCCCCGGATCATCCGAAGATCAAGTCGATCAGCGCGCAGTTCGAGAAGACCGCATCCGACCCCCGATTCCGGTTCTTCGGCAACATCGTGGTGGGTGAGCATGTGCAACCCGACGAGCTCGCCGAGCGGTACGACGCGGTGATCTACGCGGTGGGCGCCCAGACCGACCGGCACCTGGGCATCCCCGGCGAGGAGCTGCCCGGCAGCGTCGCAGCGGTCGACTTCGTCGGCTGGTACAACGCGCATCCGCACTTCAAGGACATGGCACCGGATCTGAGGTGCCGTCGCGCAGTCGTCATCGGCAACGGCAACGTGGCGCTGGATGTGGCCCGCATCCTGGTCAGCGACCCCGACGAGTTGCGCAGCACCGACATCGCCGACCACGCGTTGCCGCTGCTCGACTGCCGGGGTGTCGAAGAGGTGGTGATCATCGGCCGCCGCGGCCCGCTGCAGGCCACCTTCACCAGCCCGGAACTGCGTGAGCTGGGCGAGCTCAAGGGCCTGGCCGGCGTCGACGTCATCATCGACCCCGCCGAATTCGCCGGAATCTCCGACGAGGACATCGAAACGGCCCCGAAGCATCCCAAACAGAACGCCAAGGTGCTGCGCAACTACGTCGGGCGCCAGCCGCGGCCGGGCCACCGCCGGATCGTGTTCCGGTTTCGCACCTCGCCGATCGAGATCCGCGGTAACGGCCACGTCGAAGAGATCGTGTTGGGGCGCAACGAGCTGGTGACCGACGAAAACGGGCGGGTGGTGGCCAAAGACACCGGCGGCCGGGAGGTGCTGCCGGCGCAGTTGGTGGTGCGCTCGGTCGGCTACCGCGGCGTGGCCACTCCGGGCCTGCCGTTCGACGAGGCCAGCTGCACCATTCCGCACACCGACGGACGCATCGAGGGCACCCGCAACCAGTACGTCGTCGGCTGGATCAAGCGGGGCCCGTCCGGTGTCATCGGCACCAACAAGAGCGACTCCCAGGCCACCGTCGACACGCTGGCCGCCGACCTGGCAGCCGGCTCAGCGACGGCCACCCTCACCGACGTGGGCCCCGATTACGACGACGAGCTCAAAGCCTGGCTGCTCTCCCGCCAGCCGCAGCTGGTCACCGATGAGCACTGGCAGTTGATCGACGCCCACGAGCGGTCGAGCGGCGAGCCGTGCGGCCGGCCCCGGGTCAAGCTGGCCAGCATCGCCGACCTGCTGCGGGTCGGGCACGGCTGACCGGCCGCCACCGGGGCTACCCGCCGAGTGATGGCCCGGCCAGGTTCCAGTTGTCGGGGTTACGCGGCGAGTAGCGCACCGGCAGCAGCTCACCTACCGTCGGCCAGTTGCTCACGTCGACCGCCATCCGCTGGTACACCTCGTGCTCGGCCACGGTCGGGCCGTGCAAGACACCGGTGATCGTGACGTATTGCTCACCGCTGACACCCGGGCCGTCCGGCTTCGGGCTGACACCGGTGACCACCAGGGTGCCGTCCAGCGCATCGCTGTGCGGCCCCGCGCGGATGAACCGCGGAGCCAGCACCACCGCGAGAATCCCGACCAGAAGCACCAGCACCCAGATCTCCCACACGAGGGTCATGGTAGGACTGCAGCCATGACCTCCATTAACGACGACCTGGCGCTGGCACTGGCCCTGGCCGATCGCGCGGACGCGGTGACGCTGGCGCGGTTCGGTGCGTTGGATCTGCGCGTCGAAACCAAACCGGACCTCACCCCGGTCACCGACGCCGACCGGGCGGTCGAGACCATGCTGCGTGACGTGCTGGCAGCCGACCGGCCGGACGACGACATCCTCGGCGAAGAATTCGGCGGGACAGCAACTTTCAGCGGACGTCAGTGGATCGTCGACCCGATCGACGGCACCAAGAATTTCGTGCGTGGCGTGCCGATATGGGCCACCCTGATCGCGCTACTGGACGACGGTGTGCCGTGCGTCGGGGTGATCAGTGCCCCAGCGCTGGATCGTCGATGGTGGGCGGCCCGCGACCTGGGCGCGTTCGGCGCGGTCGGTGGTACTCGCGCACAACGACTTTCGGTGTCGTCGATAGCCGATGTGGGTTCGGCGAGCCTGTCGTTCGCCGGCATCTCGGTGTGGGCGCTGCGCGGCCTGCGGGAGCGGTTCCTGGAGCTGACCGAGGCCGTGTGGCGAGTGCGCAGCTACGGCGACTTCTGGGCCTACTGCCTGGTCGCCGAGGGCGCCGTCGACATCGCCATCGAGCCAGCGGTGTCGGTGTGGGATCTGGCGGCACTCGACGTGCTCATCCGCGAGGCGGGCGGCACGTTCACCAGCCTGGACGGCACCGCCGGACCACACGGCGGCAGTGCGGTGGCCACCAACGCGCTGCTGCACCCTTGCGTGCTGGACTCCCTGCGCGCGACGTAGCCGGGCCGGGCCACCGGCGCTGGGCCAGCGAGGTGACATAGCTAACCCCGACAACGTATCTTACTTCAGAGTAAGATAGGGTTGCTCGCACTCCCCCTTTCCAGTGAGGCTCTGACATGACCGATACCGCCCACGCCACCGACGGTTCGAAGCAGCACCCGCGGCGAGCCGGCCGGCGCAATGCCGACGCGACGAGCAGGCACCGGCGCACCCCGACCGAGATCGGCCTGGCGCTGGTCACCCCACTGGTGGGCCAGGAGTTCCTGGACCGCCATCACCTGCGCGACCCGCTCAATCGCGGACTGCAATATGGGGTCAAGACGGTGTTCTCGGTCGCCGGGGCCTCAGCACGCCAATTCAAGAAGATCCGGGGGCTGGGCACGGCGCCAGCCCGGCTGAAGGCCAGCGGTAAGGACGACTTCGACCTGACACCCGACGGCGAGCAGAAGATGATCGTCGAAACGGTCGACGAGTTCGCGGCGCAGATCCTGCGCCCGGCGGCCCGCGACGCCGACGAGGCCGCAGACTATCCGCCCGAGCTGATCGGCAAGGCCGCCGAGCTGGGCGTCACCGCGATCAACATCCCGGAGGACTTCGACGGGATCGCGGCGCACCGGGCCACGGTCACCAATGTGCTGGTGGCGGAGGCGCTGGCCTACGGTGACATGGGGCTGGCGCTGCCGATCCTCGCCCCCGGCGGCGTGGCATCGGCACTTTCCTACTGGGGCAGCGCCGACCAGCAAGCCACCTACCTGCCGGAATTCGCCGGTGAGAACGTCCCGCAGGCCTGCGTGGCGATCGCCGAACCGCAGCCGCTGTTCGACCCGACCAAGCTGAAGACCACCGCGGTGCGCACCCCGAGCGGCTACCGGCTGGACGGGGTGAAGTCACTGGTCCCGGCCGCCGCCGAGGCCGAGCTGCTCGTCGTCGCCGCCCAGCTGAACGGCAAGCCGGCGCTGTTCATCGTCGAGTCGTCGGCGAAAGGGCTGAGCGTCCAAGCCGACCCCAGCATGGGTATTCGCGCCGCGGCGCTGGGGCGGGTCGAACTGAACAAGGTGTCGGTGCCGGCGAGCGCCCGACTCGGCGAAGACGAGGCCAGCGACACCGATTACTCCGAGGCCCTCGCGCTGTCCCGGCTGGGCTGGTCGGCGCTGGCGGTCGGCACCTGCCACGCGGTGCTCGACTACGTGGTGCCCTACGTCAAGGGACGCGAGGCCTTCGGCGAACCCATTGCCCACCGCCAGTCGGTGGCGTTCATGTGCGCCAACATCGCCATCGAATGCGACGGGCTGCGGCTGATCACCTGGCGCGGCGCATCGCGGGCCGAGCAGGGTCTGCCGTTCATCCGGGAAGCCGCGCTGGCCAAGCGGCTGGCCACCGACAAAGGCATGCAGATCGGCCTGGACGGCGTGCAGCTGCTCGGCGGCCACGGCTACATCAAGGAACACCCGGTCGAACGCTGGTACCGCGACCTGCGGGCAATCGGTGTCGCCGAGGGTGT
>NZ_JBYCKY010000660.1:0-1873 GCF_057473605.1 Mycobacterium sp. TH-M82
ACTGGACGACCTCACCCCCGAGGCCTTCCGAAAGCACTGGGAAACCACCCACCAACAACTCTCATAGACACTGGCCCGGAAGCTGGGACCCCGTCAAAGCCGCTGTGGCGCGACTTGCCGTTCGACGAAATCGAGAATGATCTGAGCAGTCAATGCAGGATCGTCGATCATCGGTACGTGCCCGACGTCGGGCAGCATCACCAGCTCGGCGCCAGGCAAGGCCGCGAGGATCGGCGCACCATATCGCATAAAAGGCAGCGTGCGATCATGCCAGCCCCACGCGATGCGTACAGGACAAGTCAACTCCGCAAAGGCGGAGATAGGGCCAGCGTCACGAGCGCCGGCGAGGAGATCAGGCAGGACGGCGCAGCCTGCCGCATCCTCTAACATTGCGGTGACTTGTGCCGGCGTCATTCGGTCGGCGTGCTCTGCCACAAGTCGCAGAACCAAGCGGCGAAGCGTCTTGTTAGCCAACAACTTATGGAAAGGCGCCGTTGTCCTGAGCTTAGAGCCGATCTGGAAGATCACCAGCATTCTCGTCAGGTCCCTCGGCAATCGCCATGCTCCGGCCGGCGAAAATGCCAAGACGGAACTGGCCCGACCACGACGCGCCAGTTCCAGCGCGATCCAGCCGCCAAGCGAATTACCGACGAAGTGCGCGGTTTCGATCCCTGCACTGTCGAGCTGGCGGCACATTGAGTCGATGATTCCTTGCACGACCAAGGCCGGAGGAACGGATAAAGGTGGGCCACCACAATGTCCGGCCAGCGTAGGTACGAACACGTGGTGATGTACTTCTAAAGCCGGAAGCAGCGGTTCCCAAACTCGGGCTGACGATGTTGCGCCGTGCAGCAAAACCAGCGGCAACGCAGTGGAATGGGTGCTGAAACCGGCCATTGGAGCCAATCCCCTTTGCGGAAGTCTTCTTTGCACGAAGATCTGGTGAAGTGTGCCGCGCACCCGGGACGAGGCTGCGGTCGCGTCCGCGCGCCACGTCGGCGTCTCGGGCGCGGATTGAGGCACGAGGATCTGCACATGCCGTCCCCCTGTCTTCGGCGGCCATACTGGCCACGCCATCAACCCAATGTGTGCCGACCAACTTTTCGATGCCCGAATCGTCTTCGAATGTTGTCCCACGTTTCTAATCTAGGAAAAATTAGAAGCCTAGCGCGGTAGTTCTGTCAATCTCCCCCAACAGTTCCGGCCAGTCTCGTTCATTTCATCGCTCCCATGCCGTCGGGCACCGCGACGGAAACGCGGTCATCGCTGTCTGCTGTGCCGTCGTCCCGTCGAGGTCTGAAAGTCGGGCACCCTGTGCAAGCCAAGCCCATGGCAGATTCGAACTAGCATTCAAAAGAGCTCTTACTTCACTGGGTCGATTACGGTATCGTCAACGAGGACGGCTTTTGGCCCGTGAGCTTGCGCCCGATGTCATCGGGGACCACAGCCATACTCCCAATACGATGCAGCGGTTTGGGCGGTGATTGGAGCGAGTAAAGAGCACATCCGCTATACGGGACAGCTATAGATCGTATTACGGACGAACGATTATGCGGTCGATCAAGTTCTCAATAGTATGAGCGACGACGGTGGTCGGCCGGTTTGGCAAGCGTGAGAGAGCGTGGACTAATGAGACTGTCTGTCGATGAACCTCTGTCAAAACTGAGAACACTGGTCGGGTTGAGCTCCGTTGTGCCTGTAGCTGTAGGCGCACTCGGTATGGGGGTGGTCTCAGGCAGTAGGCGTCACGGAGTCAATTTCTTCACAGCCAGTTGGCCAGGGTGCCGGAAAAGTCACGTCTCATGAGGTCAGGATCAGTTTGAGGGCGTGATCTGGGTGTCTGGCGTGGTGACGTAGGCCGGCGGCGATGTTG
>NZ_JBYCKY010000661.1:0-9806 GCF_057473605.1 Mycobacterium sp. TH-M82
GGAAGTCCTCGCTCGAGCCGATGTCGTTGACGGCTACTTGCGGCGAGGTGACGGCGGGACTTGGCATATGGGGGGTTGCTCCGGACAGGTTGGGTCGCAGGGACGGGTGTTGTTTTTGTTTTTCTCGTGCATGCTGTGGCCCGCGATCTGATCGGGAGCTACCCGTCGAGGCTACTTGACTGGTTGCACGCTGGACAAACCGGTCGGGACGGTCAGGGACGGCAACGGTGCCCGCCACGTTCACGAGTGTGCAGCTGTTGCGAGAAAAACGCTGAAATTTCGCAAGGGCTTCACGCTCGTCGTCGTGGCGGTCCCAGCGGGCCTCCGGTGCGGCTAGTGCGCGGCGGTGTGCCAACTGTCGCCGTATCCGACCGACACCTCCAGTGGCACGTCAAGCGGGTAGGCGCCGCCCATCTTGTCGCGCACCAGCGCCTCCAGCTGCTCCTGCTCACCCTCGGCCACCTCGAACACCAGTTCGTCGTGGATCTGCAGCAACATCCGGGACCGCAGATTGGCCGCTTTGAGCGCCTTGTCGACGCTGATCATGGCCACCTTGATGATGTCGGCTGCGCTGCCCTGGATCGGCGCGTTGAGCGCGGCCCGCTCGGCGGCGTCACGGACCTGCCGGTTACCGCTGTCGAGTTCAGGCAGGTAGCGGCGCCGGCCCAGCAATGTGGACGTGTAGCCATCTCTGCGGGCCTGGTCGACGACGGCGTGCAGATAATCTCGCACCCGGCCGAACCGGGCGAAGTAGGCGTCCATCTGGCCTCTGGCGTCCTCGGCGGAGATCTTGAGCTGCTGGGACAGACCGTAGGCGCTCAACCCGTAGGCCAGGCCGTAAGACGTCGCCTTGACCCGGCGCCGCAGGTCGGGGGTGACCTCGTCGCGGGGCACGCCGAACGCCCGGGAGGCGATGAAGGAGTGCAGGTCCTCACCGGTGTTGAAGGCTTCGATGAGACCTTCGTCACGCGACAGATGCGCCATGATGCGCATTTCGATCTGGCTGTAGTCGGCGGTCATCAACGCGGCGAAGGGGCCGCCGGGGCCGTGTCCCACCACGAACGCGTCCCGGATCAGCCGGCCTTCCTCGGTGCGGACCGGGATGTTCTGCAGGTTGGGCTCGGTGGAGGAGAGCCGGCCGGTCGCGGCAATCGTCTGGTTGAACGTGGTGTGGATCCGTCCATCGGCCCCCACCGCTTTCAGCAGGCCGTCGACGGTCACTTTGAGCCTGGTGACGTCACGATGGGCCAGCAGGTGCCCCAGGAACGGGTGGCCGGTCTTTTCGAACAGTGACTGCAGCGCGTCGGCGTCGGTGGTATAGCCGGTCTTGGTGCGTTTTGTTTTCGGCATCTCCAACTCGTCGAACAGCACCACCTGCAACTGCTTGGGGGAGCCGAGGTTGATCTGCTTGCCGATCACCGCGTAAGCGGCCTCGGCGGCGTCGCGGATCTGGTCGCCGAACTGTTCCTGCAGTCCACCGAGGCGATCGACGTCGACGGCGATCCCGGCGGCCTCCATCTGAGCGAGCACCCGCTGCAGCGGCAGTTCCATCTCGGAAAGCAGCGCAGCCGAGTCGATGCCGGCCAGTTCGGTATCGAGCGCGTCGGCCAGGTCGACGACAGCCCGGGCACGCACGATCGCCATTTGGGCGGCCTGGCCGTCACCTATGTCATCTAGCAGTGAGAGTTGTTGCTGTTCAGCATTTTCCGCGCGAAGCTCACGGCGCAGGTAGCGCAGTGACAAATCGTCGAGGCTGAAGCTGCGCTGACCGGGGCGGACCAGGTAGGCGGCCAGAGCGGTGTCGGAGGTGACGCCCGCCAGCGTCCAACCCCGCCCGGCCAGGTCATGCATGGCCAGCTTGGCCTCGTGCAGCGCCTTGGGCTGGTCCGGGCCGGCCAGCCAGGCACCCACCGCGGCCTCGTCGTCGGCCGTCAGGGTAGCGGTGTCGACGTAGCCGCCGTTCCCGTCGGCGGTGGCGAAGGCCAGCGCGGTGGCGTCGCTGTCGTAGCTGAGGTGGCTGCCGACCACCGCCAGCCCGGCGCGGTGACCGTCGCTGGTGTGCTCGGCCAGCCACTGTCCGACCGTGCCGGGTGCCAGCGCACCGCCGCGCACGTCGAACCCCTCGTCGACTTCGGGGTCGAACCTTTTGAGCGTGTCGAAGAGCCGGTCGCGCAGCACCCGGAACTCCAGTTCGTCGAAGAGCCGGTGGATCTGCTCGCGGTCCCACGGCTGCAGCCGCAGCGCCTCCGGCGTTTGGCTCAACGGCACGTCGCGCACCAGATCGGTGAGTTCCCGGTTAAGCACCACCGTCGACAGGTTGGCGCGCAGCGTGTCGCCGGCCTTGCCGCGCACCGCGTCGACGTGGTCGACCAGGCCCTGCAGCGAGCCGTACTCGACGATCCACCTCGATGCGGTCTTCTCCCCCACCCCGGGGATACCGGGCAGGTTGTCGCTGGGATCGCCGCGCAGCGCGGCGAAGTCGGGGTATTGCTGCGGGGTGAGCCCGTACTTCTCCTGGACGGCCTGCGGGGTGAAGCGAGTCAGGTCGCTGACCCCTTTACGCGGATAGAGCACCGTCACGTCGTCGTCGACCAGCTGCAGCGAATCCCGGTCCCCGGTGACCACCAGCACCCGGTAGCCCTCGTTCTCCGCCCGGGTGGCCAGCGTGGCGATCAGGTCGTCGGCCTCGAAGCCTGGCTCGGCGACCACGGTGATCCCCAGCGCCGCAAGGATTTCCTTGGCGATGTCGATCTGGCCGCGGAACTCGTCCGGGGTGGTCTTCCGGTTGGCCTTGTACTCCGGGTAGCGCTCGGTGCGAAACGTCTGCCGGGACACGTCGAATGCCACGGCGACGTGGGTGGGTGCCTCGTCGCGCAGCAGGTTGATCAGCATGGCGGTGAACCCGTACACCGCGTTGGTGGTCAGTCCGCTGCGGGTCTTGAAGTTCTCCGCGGGCAGCGCATAAAAGGCCCGGAACGCCAGCGAGTTCCCGTCCAGCAGCAGCAGCGTCGGCCTGGCCGGAGTTTCTTCAGCGACTTTGCTCTTGGTGGTCTTGGCCGGGTTCACGGCCCCACTCTATGCACGCGCCGTGGCGGCCGGGCCGAACTGTAACACGTTGCAGTTTCGCTTCCGGTTGCCGGTACGCTGACAGCGTGTCCGCATCGTCCACGCAGCCGGCGATCGGCGGGTGGTTCGCCACCGACCACTCCGGCGCGCCCCATCTGATCGGCGCCAGATGCCCGCGGTGCGGCAGCTACGTCTTCCCGCCACGAGCCGCCGGCTGCCCGAACCCGGCCTGCGACGGCGACGTGCTGGACGCGGTGCCGCTGTCGCGGCGCGGCACACTGTGGAGTTACACCGAAAACCGGTATCCGCCGCCGGCCCCGTACCCGGCCGCCGCCCCGTTCGAGCCGTTCGCGATCGCCGCGGTCGAGCTCACCGACGAGGGCCTGATCGTGCTGGGCAAGGTCATCGAGGGCACGCTGGCCGCGGACCTGGAGGTCGGCATGGCGATGGAAACGACCACCATGCCGCTGTTCACCGACGACGACGGGGTCGAACACATCGTCCACGCGTGGCGGGTGGCCCCATGAGTCCGGAACCGCTGTACATCCTGGGTGCCGGTATGCACCCGTGGGGCAAGTGGGGTCACGACTTCACCGAATACGGGGTGGTCGCCGCTCGCGCCGCGCTGGCCGAGGCGGGCCTGGCCTGGCGGCAGATTCAGTTCGTCGCGGGTGCGGACACCATCCGCAACGGCTACCCCGGGTTCATCGCGGGTTCGACGTTCGCCCAGAAGCTGGGCTGGAACGGTACCCCGGTGTCGTCCAGCTACGCGGCCTGCGCCAGCGGCTCGCAGGCGCTGCAGAGTGCGCGCGCCCAGATCCTGGCCGGCTTCTGCGATGTGGCGCTGGTGGTCGGCGCCGACACCACCCCCAAAGGTGCCTTCGCCCCGGTCGGCGGAGAACGCCGCAACGACCCGGACTGGCAGCGATTCCACCTCATTGGAGCGATGAACCCGGTGTACTTCGCGCTGCTGGCCCGCCGCCGCATGGACATCCACGGCGCGACCGCCGGGGACTTCGCACAGGTGAAGGCCAAGAATTCCCGGCACGGTCTGGCGAACCCGAACGCCCGCTACCGCAAGGAGACCACCATCGAGGACGTGCTGGCCAGCAACATGGTCGCCGACCCACTGCGTCAGCTCGACATCTGCGCGACCTCCGACGGTGCGGCGGCGCTGGTAGTGGCAAGTGCGAAGTTCGCGGCTAAGCACCTCGGCTCGCTCGACGGCGTCCCGTCGGTACGTGCGGTCAGCACCGTCACCCCGCAATACCCGCAACATCTGCCCGAACTGCCGGACATCGCAACGGATTCCACCGTGGCGGTGGCCGCACCGAAGCGGGTGTTCAAGGATCAGATCCTCGACGCCGCCTACGCCGAGGCCGGTATCGGGCCGGAGGATCTGAGCCTGGCGGAGGTTTACGACCTATCCACCGCCCTGGAGCTGGACTGGTACGAGCACCTGGGGCTGTGCGCCAAAGGCGAGGCCGAGGCGCTGCTGCGCAGCGGCGCCACCACCATCGGTGGACGGATCCCGGTCAATCCGTCCGGCGGGTTGGCCTGCTTCGGTGAGGCGATCCCGGCGCAGGCGATCGCCCAGGTCTGCGAGCTGACCTGGCAGCTGCGCGGCCAGGCCCTCGGCCGGCAGGTCGAGGGGGCGACCGTCGGCGTCACCGCCAACCAGGGCCTGTTCGGGCACGGCTCCTCGGTGATCGTGGCACGGTAGTGCCCGGCCCGAGTACGCACAGTTGTACGCCAAAACACGAGAAACCCTCTACAGCCGTGCTCCTTCGTGCGGAGCAGGAGTCACAGCAACTCGTCGGGACGATCCCATCGCACCCCGAATCGCTCGAAATCGTTGTCATAGGAGACGATTCCGGCACGATGTTCGACGGCAAAGGCCGCCAGGTGGGCGTCGTTGACCAGATTTCCACCGGTGCCGATCCGGGCGAGCATCTCGGTGAGGATGTCGATATGCCGGGGGGTCGGACTTACGATCACCGCGCTGGATGCCGCTGTCCAGTCCGCGACCTGTCGCATCGCATCCTCCGGCCGCAGCGGGCGGGGAAACAAACCGTCTTTGGTAGAGAGCCGAACGAACGCCAGCAGCGGAACCCAGGCGAACCCAACACTGTCTGCCCCGGACAACGCACCGTCGAGCCAGCGCAACGAGGCCTCATGGTGTTCAGCAGCCGTGTTCACCGCGTACAGCAAAACGTTCGCGTCGGCGATCTTCATGCGCTCTTATCCGCCGCGTCGCTGCCGACGAATCAGCTCGTCGTCCTCCAGATCTGCGACGATCTGCAGAGCCCGGTCCAGGTTGACCGACGAAACACCGAGGTCGGCCGTCCGGGTGGTGAATTGCTGCGTTGCGCGCCCGGCAGCGCCGTCGCGGATGGCGTCGTTGAGCGCCTGCTTGAACGAAACCTGCCGTTCGGCCATCCGCCGTCGTATCAACTGCTGAACGTCATCATCCAGGGTCACAGTCGTGCGCATATGACAGCATAGCATCAGATTATTAGATGACATGCTGTCATGCGCTGGCGCCAGGGGTTGCCAACTGCTGGTCGGACCGGGATGCGGTCGACCGCGCGACGGGCTGCGGCGTTGAGGGCGGTCGGGGAATTCCTCGGCGCGCTGTGTCGGTCGGAGTTGGCGGCGCGGGTCGGGTTGGGGGTGGTGTTGCGGGAGCGGTTGGCCGCTGCCGAGTCAGCTTTGTCGTTGAAGTCCGGGTTGTAGCGCACCCCGGCTAAGGCCAAGACCGAAGCCCTCGCCGCTGCCCGCCGCATCGGCCTGGAAGTAACGCAAACCCCCAACGCGCTCACCATGCGTGAGGTTTCGCTCACGGTGGAGCTGACGTGTCGCCCGCGTCGGCGACGCTCGAGGCCGGAAGGATCCATCTGGTGGCATCCCGGCCAACGCAGTTCGACGCAGCGGCAGACCGCGCTGGCCGGGAGTCTATTCCGAATCCTGTTTCGGCAGCATCGATTCCAGTGCAGAGCGGGTGATTCTCCGAAACGCCCGCCGCGGCCGGTTGGCGTCCAGGATGGCCACCTCCAGGGTGCCCGGACCCAGATTCCGTGATTCCGAACCATTGCCGGCGTCAGTCTTCCTCAGTGCGTCGACCGCGATGCGCACCGCGTCAGCGAGCTGGGCGTTCTCGGTGTAGGACTCCTTGAGCGCGCCCGCGATCGGCTCGGTGACACCGCCCATCACCACGAAGTGTGGTTCGTCGGTGATCGAGCCGTCATAGGTGATCCGGTACAGCTCAGGGGGTTTCGTCTGTCCCTGATAGGCGACCCCGGCCACGCACAGTTCGACTTCGTAGGGCTTGGCCTGCTCGGTGAAGATGGTGCCCAGTGTCTGCGCGTAGACGTTGGCCAGCTGACGCGCGGTGACATCGCGGCGGTCGTAGGCGTAGCCGCGGGTGTCGGCGAACGTGATGCCGCCACGTCGGAGGTTCTCGAACTCGTTGATCCGGCCAGCGGCGGCGAACCCGACCCGGTCGTAGAGCTCGCTGATCTTCTGCAGTGACCGCGACGGGTTCTCCGCGACGAAGAGCACACCGTCGGCGTAGGCCAGCGCAACCATACTGCGACCGCGGGCGATGCCCTTGCGCGCCAGCTCGCTGCGCTCGCGCATCGCCTGCTCGGGCGAGATGAAATACGGGAAACTCACGTCTGACTCCCGGCATCGCCGGCGCGGGTTCGGCTTTGGATAACCTCGCGGGCCAGCTCGGCGATCCGCTGCTCGGAGACGTCAACCGCGCCCTGGGCGTCGATGGTGACTGCCGTCGGGAAAATCCCGCGGACCAGGTCCGGACCGCCAGTCGCGGAATCGTCGTCGGCGGCGTCGTAGAGCGCCTCGACAGCGACCCGCAGCGCGGAGTCAACATCGGCGACCCGACCGTAGAGTTTTTTCATCGACGACTTTGCGAAGATCGAGCCCGAGCCCACCGCCTGGTAGCCCTCTTCCTCGACGTTCCAGCCGCCGGCGGCGTCGAAAGACACGATGCGCGCTGCTTTCAGCGGGTCTGCATCGTCGATGTCGTAGGCGGCCAGCAGCGGCAGCGCGACCAAGCCCTGCAACGCCGCACCCAGGTTTCCGCGCACCATGATCGCCAGCCGGTTCACCTTGCCGGCGAACGTCAACGGCACGCCTTCGAGCTTCTCGTAGTGCTCCAGTTCGACGGCGTACAGGCGAGCGAACTCAACGGCGACCGCGGCGGTGCCGGCGATGCCGGTCGCGGTGTAATCGTCGGTGATGTAGACCTTCTGCACGTCCCGCCCGGCGATCATGTTGCCCTGCGTCGAACGCCGGTCCCCGGCGATGGCGACCCCGCCGGGATACTTGAGAGCGACGATGGTGGTGCCATGCGGAAATTGGCCGGCGCCTTCCGCCCCGCCGGCAGACTGGGCACCCGTGACACTCCCCGGCAGCAACTCCGGCGCCTGACGGCGCAGGAAGTCAGAGAACGACGACAGGTCTACCGGGTGGGATCCGAATCCGGGGGTTGGTGAATTAGCGGCCAGGTGATCACGAAACAGCCAGCTCACTGGCCGCCCTTTTGGACATACGCACGCACGAAGTCCTCGGCGTTCTCCTCGAGAACGTCGTCGATTTCGTCGAGCAGGTCGTCGGTCTCCGCGGCCAGCTTCTCGCGACGCTCTTGGCCGGCGGCGCCGTCAGCGAGATCCTCGTCGTCGCCGCCACCACCGCCGCGCTTGGATTGCTCCTGAGCCATCGCTGCCTCCTGCATCGTCTTCGGCGCCACATCACGCACTCGCCGATCTCCCCAGCCTACCGTCGACGTCCGTCTCGCCTGCGCTCAAGGCTCATCGGCGGGATCAGTTGGTGAGTTGTTCCACCAGTTCAACCGCACTGTTCACCGAGTCGAGCAGCGCCCCGACGTGGGCCTTGCTGCCACGCAGCGGCTCCAGCGTCGGGATGCGCACCAGCGAGTCACCACCCAGGTCGAAAATCACCGAGTCCCAGCTGGCGGCCGCGATATCTGCGCCGAACCTGCGCAGGCACTCCCCCCGGAAGTAGGCGCGGGTATCGATCGGGGGGTTGTCCACGGCTGCCAGCACCTGCTGCTCGGTGACCAGTCGCCGCATCGAGCCGCGGGCCACCAGCCGATTGTAGAGGCCCTTGTCCAACCGGACGTCGCAATACTGCAGGTCCACCAGATGCAGCCGGGACGCCGACCAGGCGAGGTTTTCCCGATGCCGGAACCCGTCCAGAATCCGCAGCTTGGCCGGCCAGTCCAGCAACTCGGCGCAGTCCATCGGATCGCGCTCCAGCAAGTCGAGCAGATGCGCCCAGGTCTCGACGACGTCGGCGGCACGCGGGTCAGGGTCACGACTGTCCACCAGCTTCGCTACCCGGTCGAGGTAGATATGTTGCAGCGCAAGGGCGGTCAGCTCACGGCCGTCGGCCAGCGCGACCGCGGTACGCAGCGACGGATCGCGGCTGATCGCGTGCACAGCATGCACCGGCCGGGCCAGCGTGAGGTCGGTCAGGTCGATCCCGTGTTCCGGGCCTTCCTCGATCAGGTCGAGCACCAGTGCGGTGGCGCCTAACTTCACATACGTCGCCGTCTCAGCGAGGTTGGCGTCGCCGATGATCACATGCAGCCGGCGGTATTTGTCGGCGTCGGCATGAGGCTCGTCACGGGTGTTGATGATGCCGCGTTTGAGTGTGGTCTCCAGCCCCACCTCGACCTCGATGTAATCGGCGCGCTGTGACAGCTGAAAGCCCGGTTCGTCTCCGGAAGGACCTATGCCGACCCGGCCGGCCCCGGTTATCACCTGGCGGGTGACCAAGAACGTGGTCAGACCGGCGATGACGGCCGAAAACGGCGTCTGACGGCTCATCAGGTAGTTCTCGTGCGACCCGTAGGAGGCGCCTTTGCCGTCGACGTTGTTCTTGTACAACTGCAGCTTCGCTGCCCCCGGCACGCTGGCCACATGCCGGGCCGCGGCCTCCATCACCCGCTCGCCGGCTTTGTCCCAGATCACCGCGTCGAGGGGATCGGTGCACTCGGGCGCGGAGTACTCAGGGTGGGCGTGGTCGACATAGAGGCGGGCGCCGTTGGTCAGTATCATGTTGGCCGCACCGACTTCGTCGGCGTCGACGATCGGCGGTGGACCCGTCGAGCGGCTCAGGTCGAAACCGCGGGCATCGCGCAACGGGGACTCCACCTCGTAGTCCCAGCGAGTGCGTTTGGCTCGCTGCAGGCCGGCGGCAGCGGCGTAGGCCAGCACCGCCTGGGTGGAGGTCAGGATCGGGTTGGCGGTCGGATCCGACGGCGAGGAGATGCCGTATTCGACCTCTGTCCCGATGATCCGTTGCATGGCGTCCAGCCTAAGTGACGTGCGTGAATCGCCGGTCAGCGCGCTGCCAGGCGAAAAACGCAATCGCGCAAGCTAGGACTGCTTACAGGTACTGGCCCAGGTTCGATTCGGTGTCGATGGCCCGGCTGGCGCTCGAGCTCTTGCCGGTGACCAGCGTGCGGATGTAGACGATCCGCTCGCCCTTCTTGCCCGAGATACGCGCCCAGTCATCGGGGTTGGTGGTGTTGGGCAGGTCCTCGTTCTCGGCGAACTCGTCGACGATCGAGTCCAGCAGGTGCTGAATCCGCAACCCCGGCTGACCGGTCTCCAGCACCGACTTGATCGCGTTTTTCTTCGCCCGGTCGACGACGTTCTGGATCATCGCCCCGGAGTTGAAGTCCTTGAAGT
>NZ_JBYCKY010000662.1:0-9527 GCF_057473605.1 Mycobacterium sp. TH-M82
TGACGATCCGCAGCACGTTCAGGCCGGCGATCTGCCCGGCCTCCTTGGTGGCCTGACGCTGGGCGTCGTTGAAGTAGGCGGGCGTGGTGATCACCGCGTCGGTGATGTCCTCACCCAGGTAGGCCTCCGCGTCGCGCTTCAGCTTCATCCGCACCCGGGCGCTGATCTCCTGCGCGGTGTATTTCTTGCCGTCGATCTCAACCGACCAGTCGGTGCCCATGTGACGCTTGACCGAGCGGACGGTGCGGTCGACGTTGGTCACCGCCTGGTTCTTGGCGGGCTGGCCGACCAGCACCTCGCCGTTGCGCGCGAAGGCGACGATCGACGGCGTGGTGCGCGAGCCCTCGGAGTTGGCTACGACGACGGGGTCGCCGCCCTCTAACACCGCGACGACGGAGTTGGTGGTCCCGAGGTCGATTCCGACCGCACGAGCCATGGTGTTTCCTCCCTAAATAGACGTTTGTGAGGTCTGAGCGGACCGCACTCAAGGATGCATACATCCACCGCGTGCTGTCAAACTCAGGATTGAGCGTATATCGCTCAATGCATCGATGGCATCAACGAGGTTGATCGGCGGTTTGTTCCCGGTCAGACCGGAGACCGGAGGTGTCGGTTCTCACCCAACTTGTCTTTTTCTCACGCTTGTGTCCCGGCGTGTCCGCTGACATTAGCCTGGTTAGGCGCTGCGGTGCAGCAACCGACATCTGCAAACAGGGGCCCGGAGCCCGCACGGCATCCGCCGCGAAGGAGCAGCACCCGATGAGTAGCACACCGATCGCCGACTATGCCCTGCTGTCGGATCGACACACCGCAGCGCTGGTCAGTCGTGGCGGATCGGTCGATTGGTTGTGCCTGCCGCGCTTCGATTCACCGTCGGTGTTCGCCCGACTCCTTGATGCGCGGGCCGGGCATTTCGCTGTCCACCCCACTGACGCTGCCGCCAAGGTGACCCGCTGCTACCTCGATGAAACCATGGTGCTCGAGACATCGTTCGCTACAGCCACTGGAACGCTGGTGTTGCAGGATGCGCTGGCGACCGGTTCGCAACGCGATCCCCACCAACTCGGCGCTGCGGCGCCCAGGATGCTGGTGCGCCGCTTAGCGTGTGGCGGCGGCGAGGTCGAGGTCGACATCGAGTTCGTGCCACGCCTGGAGTACGGCCTGGTTTCCCCGCTGATCTCGGCCGCCTACGGCGGAATCGTCGCGAGGGGCGGAGCTGACGTTCTCTTCCTCTCCTGCCCGGTGGGGCTGGCGGTCACCGACGCAGCCGCCACAGGGCGGATCCTGCTGCGTGCCGGCGACGAGCTGACCCTCGGGTTGACCCACCGCACCAGCTCCGAACCGTTTCCCACACCGGTCTTGGCTGACGAACTCGACCAGGCGCTGAAGGAGACGATCGATGCATGGCGGGCCTGGTCACACCTCCACCAGGGGTATCAGGGGCCGTGGCGTGAACTGGTGCATCACAGCGGCCGGGTCCTGCAGGCATTGACTTACCAACCGACGTGGGCGGTCGTGGCCGCACCGACCACCTCACTTCCGGAGGAAGTCGGCGGGGAACGCAACTGGGATTACCGGTACTCCTGGGTCCGAGACGCCAGCTTCACCCTGGAGGCCCTGTGGGTGGCCGCGTGCCCGGATGAAGCGCACCAATTCTTCGAATACCTCGCCGTCAGTTCGGCGGGCCAGCTGCGGAGTGGTGCGGACTTGCAAATCATGTTCGGTGTCGGCGGCGAACACGACCTGACCGAACGTGAGCTCGGCCATCTTGGCGGCTGGCGCGCCAGCACCCCGGTGCGCGTGGGTAATGGTGCCTGGAATCAGCGGCAGATCGATGTCTACGGTGAGCTGCTCGGGGCGGCACACCGGCTTGTCGACCAACTCGACCCGGGACACCCCAGCGCAACCGCCTGGCGCGAGTTCCTCATCGCGTGCGCAGACACCGCAGCGCGGCGCTGGCGAGAGCCCGATCAAGGGATCTGGGAAATACGTGGCGCGCCGCGGCATTTTCTGTACTCGAAACTGATGTGCTGGGTGGCTCTGGACCGGGCCATCGCAATGGCCGACAAGCTGGGCGCCCACCACAAGGTTGAGGGCTGGCAGGCGACGGCCAATGAGATCCGCGACCAGATCCTCACCAAGGGCTGGAGTGACACGGCCAACTCCTTTACCCAAACGTTCGGCGACGACAGCCTCGACGCATCCAATTTGATGATCCCGCTGGTCGGGTTCCTGCCCGCCACCGATCCGCGGGTGCTGGTCACCATCGACGCCGTGGCCGAGCGGCTCACCGATTCTCACGGGCTGGTCTACCGGTACCGCACCGGCGAAGGCCGCAACGCCGATGGTCTCTCCGGCGAAGAGGGCACCTTCTTGCTGTGCACGTTCTGGCTGGCCCAGGCGATGGCTGAGGCCGGCCAGGTCAATCGCGCACACGCCGTTTTCGAGCGCGCTGCCCGCCATCGCAACGATGTGGGCCTATTCGCCGAAGAGGTCGACCCGGCCAGCGGCGAGCTGCTAGGCAACTTTCCCCAGGCATTTAGCCACATCGGGTTCATCAACGCCGCCTGGGCGATCGCCCAAGCCGAGGGCGCGGGTTGATTGCGGTCGCCGGCCCGCGGGTGTGAACTCCCCATTTTCTGCCGATGGGCCGGGAAATTCGAACTACTGTGCTGGTATAGACATCTGTTGACGGCGGGGGAGTGACGCGACAAAGCCAGGGCGGCCAACACCGAGCGCGTGACCGTTGCGCGCGGAGGCTGGACGTTGATCGGGTTTCGACAATCCCGAATACCCGCCGAACTGAACCACACGCAGAGAGATCATCGTGATGGCACAGCGCCCACACGCCGACAGGTGGCCAAGCTTGCGGGTCGACGACTGGGCCGCGACGCGGGACACCCTGCACATGTGGTCCCAGATCGTCGGCAAGATCCGGCTAGTGCATGCGCCGATGGTCAACCATTGGTGGCAGGTCACCTCCTATGTGACGCCACGCGGGTTGAGTACGTCGGCGATCCCGCACGGCACCGACGTCGTCGACATCGAATTCGATTTCATCGACCACCGGCTGCTGATCCGCGCCAGCACCGGCGCAACCCGCAGCGTGCGCCTGGAACCCAAATCGGTGGCGCAGTTCTACTCCGAAACCATGCAGGCGCTCGATGAACTGGGAATGCCCACGCGCATCCGGGCACGCCCCAACGAAGTCGATCCCGCCCTGCCGTTCGCCGAGGACGTCGAACATACCTCGTACGACGCTGAGGCAGCACAGCTGTTCTGGCGGCAGTTGATACAGGCCAACCGGGTGTTCGGCGAGTTCCGATCCCGCTTCATCGGCAAGGTCAGCCCGGTGCATTTCTTCTGGGGAGCAATGGATCTCGCCTGCACCAGGTTTTCCGGCCGCCGCGCCCCTCAGCACCCGGGCGGCGCCCCCAACGTCGGGGATTGGGTGATGGTGGAGGGGTACTCGCATGAGCTGAGCAGCTGCGGGTTCTGGCCCGGGGGTGGCGATGAGGGCGCGTTCTATGCCTACGCCTACCCCGAGCCCGAGGGCTTCGCCGACCATCCGGTCGCCCCCGCGGGGGCCGGCTACAGCAGGGACGTCGGCGAGTTCCTGCTGGCCTATGAGGTGGTGCGTCGGGCAGCCGACCCGGACCGCATGCTGCTCGGGTTCCTGCAGGACACCTACGAAGCGGCGGCGATCCGGGCCGGCTGGGATCGGGCGGCGCTCGAAGACGACCCGGACCGCTGGAGGTCTCACCAGATACGCGCGTGAAGGGGCGTGTCTTTAGGCGTCGAGCCGGGCGTGCATCTCCCAGGCCAGCAGTTCCGAGAGTTGCAGTGCGTGGATGCGTTGGCCCCCGAAGCCAGTCAGACGCACCGCGTCGCCGTGGTCGAGGCGGCCGACGCCCGCGACGTCGACGGCGCCGTCGGCGACATAGAGGTGCACCCACGGCGCATCGGGCAGCGTCACCGACGCGGCGGGGTCAAGCCTGGTCGCGTGCAGCGTCGCATGCCTGTTACGGATGTGGATCGCCGCATCATCGCGAAAGCACGGCATCCCGGAGGCGACCGGGGTCCAGGCGTTGGCCAGCCGGACGGCCTGCACGATCGCTATAGTGCGCGCCGCGGCACTTATCGGGTGCTCTACCGAGTAGATGGCGAAGATCAGCAAGTAGCCGTGGTGGGGGTGTTGAGCGGGGTGGACGCATACCGTGCTCGATGAACAGCAGCCAACGGCTAAGGTCTAGCGGGTGCGCCCCGCGCCGCGCGCATTGTACGAGCCCGCGGCGACAGAGACGATAGGAACGCGATGTCACACCTGCCGGAAACGTCGCACCTGGCGCCCGCGGACCTGCTCACCCGTGAGGACACCGGCTATCACAAGGATTTGCGGCCCCGGCAGTTGCAGATGATCGCTCTCGGCGGCGCCATCGGCACCGGGTTGTTCCTGGGCGCCGGCGGGCGGCTGGCGTCGGCCGGGCCGGGATTGTTCCTGGTGTACGCGATCTGCGGCAGCTTCGTGTTCCTGATCCTACGGGCACTCGGTGAGCTGGTGCTGCACCGCCCGTCGTCGGGTTCGTTCGTGTCCTACGCCCGCGAATTCTTCGGGGAGAAAACGGCTTACGTGGCGGGCTGGCTGTACTTCCTGAACTGGTCGATGACCGGGATCGTCGACACCACCGCGATCGCGAGTTACTTCCACTACTGGCGGGCGTTCGAATGGGTCCCGCAGTGGACATTGGCGCTGATCGCACTGACGGCGGTGCTGTCGATGAACCTTATCTCGGTGAAGCTCTTCGGCGAACTGGAGTTCTGGGCGGCGCTGATCAAGGTGGTGGCGCTGATGACATTCCTGGTCGTCGGCACGGTATTTTTGGCCGGGCGCTACCAGGTCGACGGGCAGGGCACCGGCTTACATCTGTGGACCGACAACGGCGGGTTGCTGCCGACCGGCCTGCTGCCCCTGGTGTTGGTCACATCAGGGGTGGTGTTCTCCTACGCGGCGGTGGAACTGGTCGGCACCGCCGCCGGCGAGACGGCGGAGGCGGAGAAAATCATGCCGCGCGCGATCAACTCGGTGGTCGCACGCATCGGGATCTTCTACGTCGGATCGGTGGTGCTGCTGGCGCTGCTGCTGCCCTACACCGCCTACAAGGACCACGAAAGCCCGTTCGTCACGTTCTTCTCCAAGGTCGGTTTCACCGGCGCCGGAACCCTGATGAACGTGGTGGTGCTGACCGCGGCGTTCTCCAGCCTGAACGCCGGGCTGTATTCCACCGGGCGCATCCTGCGCTCGATGGCGGTCAGCGGCAGCGGCCCCAAATTCACCGCGCCGCTGTCGCGCAACGGCGTACCGTACGGCGGGATCCTGCTGACCGGCGGGGTCGGCCTGTTCGGTGTTCTGCTCAACGCCGTCCGCCCGGGACAGGCCTTCGAGATCGTTCTCAACATCGCGGCGTTGGGCGTTATGTGCGCCTGGGCGACGATCGTGGCCTGCCAGCTGCGGTTCCAGCGCTTGACGAACGCCGGCGTCCTGGCGCGACCGCGCTTCCGGATGCCGCTGGCCCCCTACAGCGGATATGCCACCCTGGCGTTTTTGGCCGGCGTGCTGGTGTTGATGCTGCTCGACAGGCGAGCCGGAGCGTGGATCGCGGCGACGCTGGCAATCGGCACCCCGGCCCTGATCGGCGGCTGGTTTCTGGTCCGCGGCCGGGTGAGGGCCACCGCCGAGCAACTGTCGACCTCACCCGAGGAGGACCGTACCGTCGTGCTGCAGGCATCCGACCCGGAAGAGTAGCAACCAATGGCCCGCAACCGATTCGCCGCCAAGCCGCCACTGTACGGAATGCTGCTGCTCTTCCTTGCCATCGCGATCGTGGCCGTCACCGCTTACCTGCACCCCGGCTGGTGGTCGATCCCCGGCTATGCGGTGGCCGCGGTCAGCTCGGTGGCCGGCTTCGTGCTGGCGTTCCGCGACTTTTCGTGACGGACAGGTGATCCGGTGGTGCCTGCCGGGGCCCGTCACCGCGTGCGTACGCTGAGCTTCGGTACGCGTCAGTGTCGGGGAGTGTAGTGCGGACATCGGATCGGATCAGGCATCGGACCAAGGTCGGTGTGGCCTGCGGATGGCCGGCGTTGGTGATCACCTTGTTGGTCGCCGGGTGCACCCACACCACCGACGGCACACCCGTCGCCTCCCCGGGGGCCGGGGCGGGCGAACCCTCGTTCCCGACAACCCGGCCCAGCGTGTCGCCACCCACCTCGCCGGTACCGTCCAGGCCGTCCAGACCCGGCGCGCCAGCTACCCCGACCACACCGGCCGGGGCCATCCCGCTGGCGCCCAACGACAACGGCTATGTCTTCATCGAGACAAAAACCGGCAAGACCCGATGCCAGATCTCGGCGCAGAGCGTGGGCTGCGAGGCGGAGTTCACCGACTCCCCGATCAAGGACGGTCAGCACGCTAACGGCGTCAGCATCAGCTCCGACGGCACCGTGACATGGGTGCTGGGCAACCTCGGCGCCATCCCCGTGGTCACCATCGACTACCGCACTTACGCTGCGCAGGGCTGGACCATTGCGGCCAGCACCGACGGCACCCGGTTCACTAACAACCGCACCGGCCACGGCATGTTCGTCAGCGTCGGCAGGGTAGAGACGTTCTGAAGGGATCGGTTTAGCGCACAGCCCGTGTCACAGCGGTCTTCCTGGAGTGCGGGCGCCTAACATCAATCTTCGTGCAACGCTACCAACCCCCAGAGGACGCCGGCGACGAGCCGACCAGGTTCGCCGACTACGGCGGCAGGGCAGGAGGCGGGTACGGCGGTCCGGAGGACTTCTACGGCGACCCGCCCGGACAGCCCCCCGGCCCGCCGGAGCCACCGGCCAACCCGTGGTATCTCAAGCCCGGGGCGTTGATCGGCTGGGGTGTGCTGATCGGAGTTCTGCTCGCGGTGGTGATTTGGGGCGTCCTGCAGCTGAGCAAGGGCGACTCGGGTCGGACCACCTCCACCACCACATCGTTCATCTCGGCAACCACCGCCGTGACAACAACCACAACTACGCCAACCACCACCACCACGCCGACCACCACCACCACAACCACCACCACACCGCCGACCACCACCACAACCACCACCACACCGCCGACCACCACCACGACGACATCGGGGGCAGTTCTTCAGGTGCCGCTGCCGTCAGATATCAACATCCCGGGCCTGCCGCAGATCCAGTTGCCGCCCGGCCTCTGAGGACACCACGGGCCGTAGCGGACCGCTATTGTTGGGGATTGGGCCGCCGAGCCACCCAACCACGACCCAGGACGTACGACATGAGCGATCCGCTCGGCCTGTCCATCGGGACGTTCAATCTGGTCGCGGCGCGTGCGCGCCGGCAGCCGGTGGCACGCCGATCGGTGCTGACGCTGTTCAGTGCGCAGTTACCGCAAGTGGGTGTGCCCGAAGAGAAACCGGAGCCGACCGAACCCGGCTTGGTGCTGCGCGGGTTCGTCGAGCGAGCCGGCGACCCGGTGCCACTCGTCGCGGCCGACGGGTCCGCCCACCGCGTCGAGGAACTGGTGGCCGACGCCCTCGACGCGCTGGGCCGCCTGGTTGGCTACGGCACGCCGGTGTCGATCGCCTTCCCCGCACACTGGGGGCCGGGCCCGCTCGAAACGCTGCGCACCGCAGTGCGGTCCAAACCCGGTCTGGCGCCCGGGGGTGTGCCGCCGGTGATGCTCACCGACGCCGCGGCGGCAACCGCCGTGCTACGCACCGAACCGGGGCTGCCGCGGGACGGCGCCGTGGCACTGTGCGACTTCGGCGCCGCCGGCACCAGCATCACCGTCTTGGACGCCGCCGCAAATTTCGAACCGGTCGGGCCAGCCGTGCGCTACGGCGGCTTCGCCGGCGAACAGATCGACCGGTCGATCTTGAACTACCTGCTGGCCGGGCTGCACGACACCGGCGGCAGCGATCCCACCTGGCGGCACCTTCCCGTTGCGGGGCACACCGCGACGCTCGGGTCGTTGACCCGGCTGCGCGACGAATGCCGGGCAGCCAAGGAACGCCTGTCCGCACAGGCCGCGACCGTCGTTCCGGTCGAGCTACCCGGGTTCCGCGGCGACATCAGGCTGACCCGGGATGAGTTGGCCGGTCTCATCTCATCTCCACTGGCCGGCGTTCTCGACGCCATCACAGATACTTTGGCACACAACAAGGTTCCGTCTACAAGGCTGACCGCGGTAGCGATCGTCGGCGGGGGTGCCGCCATCGCGGCCGTCGGTGCGTATTTATCCGAGCGGCTGCGGGTACCGGTGATCACCACGCCGCAACCGGGCTTTGCCGCGGCCGTCGGTGCGGCGCAGGCGGGACGACAACCCCCACAAGACACCACGGCCCGGGCCAGCACCCCCGAGCAGCCAACCCACATGACCCCCACTGCATGGACCGCCGACGCGGCTCACGGCGACGAATCGGTCACCTTCCGTGCGCTGGCGTGGTCGCAGGATAACGCCGGGCCCGACGAGCCGGTGCCCTACTCCGGCGCCGACTACACCTTCAGCACCTCGCACGCAGGTGGCTCCGGTGTCGGCGCACCCCCGGCGGCCGGGCCGGCGCACCCCGGCGCAACCGGCTACCCTGTTGAGCCTGTCGAGCCCGAACCGTTGGCCTGGTACAAGCGGCCCGTGGTGCTGTTCGGCCTGGCCGCGGCGCTGGCCCTGGCTGCGACCGGGGGGCTGGCCTACACGTTGACCGCATCTCGCAGCCCGGCCGGCAGCACCACCGGCGTCACCACCCCGGGCGAACCGCCCGACGCGGACTCCCAACCGGCGCCGGAGTCACCCGCCACGGTGACCGTGACCGCACCTGACGGCAGCAGATCCGTATCGACGATCCCGTCATCGCCCAGTAGCACCAGCAGCACTTCGGCACCCACCAGTAGCACCACCACGACCACCACCGAGTCGCAGCCGACCACAACCACCCAGACCACCCAGACCACCCAGACCACCCAGACCACCCAGACCACCCAGACCACCAACCAGCCCACCACCACCGCCACGCCGCAGTCACCGCCATCCACCACGGCGGCACCGTCGGCTACGTTGTCAACTGCGGGTCCCGTGAAACCGACTGCACCCACCGGCAGCCCATAGCGATTGCCAATCCACTGGGCCGTCCTACTGTGAGCGGATAGGGTTAGGCAGCGAGGCTAAGCCACCACCAGGCAACAACAACCACGTTGCTGGACAATAAGTTGCGGATTGGAGAGACGCTCCGTGCCCCCCGAGAACACCCAGATGCTGGTCAGACTTGTCGTCGGCTTATCCGCCACGGCGATCGTCGCCTATTTCGCCGCCAGTCGGGTCGTCTGGTTGTACCGAATCATCATGGCCGGCCAGCCGGCCACCGGGCGCACCTCGCAGCTGCTGACCCGGATCACCACGCAGATCCGCGAGGTGGCCGGTCAGACGCGGCTGCTGAAATGGTCGATCCCGGGTGCGGCGCACTTCTTCACCA
>NZ_JBYCKY010000663.1:0-4490 GCF_057473605.1 Mycobacterium sp. TH-M82
CGCCAAGTGTGGCGTCAAGACCGCCGAGCAGCTCAGCACGACCACATCGGCGCTCTCCCCGCCGGGCTTGCCCTGCGGGTCGATGTAGGAGACGCCGGTGGCCCGCCGGCCGGTGAAGTTGACCTTGAGGACCTGGGTGAGCGGGCGCAAGTCCGTCCGCCCGGTCTGCAGCGCCCGCCGCAACGCGAACAGCGAGTTGTACTTGGCCGAGATCGGGCACCCGTACCCGGAGCAGAACCCGCAGTTGTTACACGCCGGCATGCCGTTGTATTCCACCGAGTTGATCACCATCGGGTAGTAATAGGGATGCAACCCGAGGCGTTTGGCCCCCGCGGCGAGCAGCATCGAGGAGCGCTGCTGCGGCCCTGGCGGCATCGGGAAGGGCGTCTGTTGCGGCGCGTGCCGGAGCACCAGCGCCGGTGTCGACCCGAGATCGCCCTGGGTGCCGATCAGCTTCTCGATCTCGTCGTAGTAGGGAGCCATCTCGGTGTAGTCGAACGGCCAATCGGCCATGTCCGCGCCAGGCACCGGGCCCAAAAGCGACAGCCCCTTGAAGTCGATGTCCCACAGCCGGCAGAACTTGCAGTCCGAGTGGGGGTATGTGCCGCCGACCTGATTAGCTTGGTCGTTGACCTTGCCGACGTAGGTCTGCGCCGCGTTTTGGCTGGCGTTTTCCCGAAACGTGCGCGGGTAGGCCAGCGGGTCGGGATTCTCGAAATAGCGCAGGTGCTTGAGCTCGTCGTTGGAGAACACCGTCGAGAACGGCCCGTGCCCGGCGAGGTCGGAGTAGTAGTTCGGTCCCATCTCGCAGATCACCACGTCCCAGCCGGCCTCGGCGAGCACCATGGCCGTCACCGACCCGCCGGCACCCGAGCCGACGATGACCGCCTTAGGCATTGACGCCGGCCTTTCCGCCCATCGCGGAAATGATCTGCGTCCAGCCTCCGTTCAGGAGTTTGGCGATGATCCCGTTCGGCGGGATCCCGACCAGGTCGAAGTCCGCCGCCTCGACCTCGGCGTTGGTGTAGCCCCGCGGCTGGACGTCCCCCGGCCAATAGATGTCTTGCCAACCGACCAGGCCCGCGTTGCCGCCGTACTCCGGGACGGCGTACATGCCTTCGATGGTGTGGCCGAACAGCAATCTGGTGAAGGACACCGCCTCACCCTGTATCAGGATGCTGTCCTGGCGTGCCTTGGACACCGTGGTGAAGTCGCCGCCGGCCAGCTTGTCGAGCAGCGCGATGCCGTTGGTGTATTGCGTTTGATATCCGGCGATCCGCTGCTTCCACGCGTAGGTCTGGGCGCGGTCGAGCGGGACGAAGTCGGCCATGAAGTCCTGGGTGCCGCCGGCGCGGTTGCTCCACGGCCCGCCTGCGTGCACCTCCGGCGGCGAGAACGAGAACGCCGCCAGCATGTTGTCCAGGAAGCGGACCACGTTCGCTTCGTGCGCGCCCGGGGAGCCGCGCTCCAACAGGTCGTCTTCCGGCCCGGGGATCAGGCGGCGGGTGGCGGCGTCGAGCACCGCGGCCTGGTGCGGCGACAGGAATCGGTACGCCGTGTCGGCGGAAGCGCTCGGCACAACGCCGCGCACGGCCGCGGTCAGCGGCAACAGGCTCAGCCCACCGAGCACCGCGCGACGCGACACCGCTCCCTGCGAGTCAGATCCGCTGACCGTCTCGTCGGGCACGCAAAGATTATGTGGCAGCGATCAGTGATCTCTTGGGATTGTCTCGCGCGGCGGCGTGTCGCGATCGGCGCGATGCAGCTTCGAATCATCAAGCGGGTGCAGGTTGGTAACTGGCGGTAACTGGCGGTAACTGGTGTCAGCTGGGCGCCCTGCTCGCCCCGGCCGTCGTGCCGTGCGCCTCGGCGGCCAGCACCGCGAGTTGTTCGAGCCGAGTCCGGCCGAACGCCTGCCGCTCGGTGATGGCCAGCTGGCCACGGCGGGTGCTCAGGAACGTGACGGTCCACGACAGCAGCGTGCTGATCTTGTTCTTGAAGCCGACCAGGTAGACCAAGTGCAGCAGCAGCCAGGCCAGCCAGGCGATGAAGCCGCTGAACTCCAGCCGGCCGACCTTGGCCACCGCGGAGAACCGCGAAACGGTGGCCATGGAGCCCTTGTCGACATACTGAAACGGCGCACGGGCGGCCGGATCGGCGCCGTCGAGTTCGGCTTTGATCGTGCTGGCGACGTGCTTGGCGCCCTGGATGGCGCCCTGCGCCATGCCCGGCACTCCCTCGACAGCCGCCATGTCACCGATCACGAAGACGTCCGGATGGCCCGGCACGGACAGGTCTGGCAGCACCTTCACCCGGCCGGCCCGGTCCAACTCGACCGAAGACTGCTCGGCGAGATCCCGGCCCAGCGGGCATGCCGAAACTCCCGCCGACCACACCTTGCACTGCGATTCGATGCGCCGGATGCCGCCGTCGGAGTCCTTGACCGTGATGCCGTTGCGGTCGACGTCGGTGACCATCGCCCCGAGTTGGATCTCGACGCCCATCTTCTGCAGCCGCTCGGCGGCTTTCCTGCCCAGCTTTTCACCCATCGACGGCAGCACGGCGGGAGCGGCGTCGAGCAGGATCACCCGCGCCGTGGTCGGATCGATCTTCCGGAATGCACCTTTGTACGTGTGCGTGGCCAGTTCGGCGATCTGCCCGGCCATCTCCACACCGGTGGGGCCCGCCCCGACGACGGTGAACGTCAGCAGCTTCTTCCGCCGTTCGGGATCGCGGGAGCGTTCGGCCTGCTCGAATGCGCTCAGAATGCGGCCACGCAACTCCAGGGCGTCGTCGACGCTTTTCATACCGGGTGCGAACTCGGCGAAGTGGTCGTTGCCGAAGTAGGACTGGCCGGCGCCGGCGGCGACGATCAGGGCGTCGTACGGGGTGTCGTAGGTGTGGCCGAGCAGCTCCGAGGTGACGAACTTGCCCGCCAGGTCGATATGGGTGACATCGCCCAGCAGAACCTGGGCGTTGCGTTGTTCGCGCAGCACGACGCGGGTCGGCGGGGCGATCTCCCCCGAGGACAGGATGCCGGTCGCGACCTGATACAGCAACGGCTGAAATAGGTGATGGGTGGTGCGGGCGATCAACGTGATGTCGACGTGACGTCCACGTGGGGCCCGCTTGAGTTTGCGGGCCGCCGTCAACCCACCGAAGCCCGATCCGATGATGACGACCCGGCGTCGGCGAGCATTCGCTCCAATAGCTTGGGGCTGGGCGCTCATGGAATGGGGTAGCTCCTCGACGACTGCGTTTACCGCGTTCATCATCACGCTAGTTGACCTGGTTGGCGGTTGCCGAATTCGGCGGTTGTGTGTTCAGCCACTTGCACCGGCGCCGGTGGCCTCAGCGACCCGTCAGCCGAACTGAGTCAACGCACGGTGGCCGACATGCAGCGTCTGACCGGTGATATGCCGCTCCGCCGGCGTGGTCAAAAACATTCACCGTGCCCGCCGGGCTGTTGCGACCTGACGCGGGCCGGGTGCGCCTGGGCGAGCGGGTACTGACCGAACACCGCGCGCGGGATTGCTGTCGCGACCCACGATCGCCCGGTCGGCCTGCTGCTGCAGGATCCGCGGCTGTTTCCGCATCTGAGCGTTGCCGGCAACGTGGCTTTCGGTTCGGACAGCGGTCGCCGCGGCTGGTTACCGGCCGGCCGTGCCCGCGGGCGAGCGTCCGCGCAGCACTGGCTGCGCGAGGTGGACGCCGAACAGCTGGCCGACTGCGGGCCGCGGCAGCTCTGGGGCGGCCAGGCGCAGCCGGACGGGGCTCGGGGTCTGGCCGCCGACGTCACCGCCGACGCCGCCGCCGAACTCGGACTGCCGGCGGGGGAGCGCGCCTCGTTCTGCGTCAAAGCCCAGGAGGTGACGCTGCATCCGGTCGCGTCGCATCGGTGACGGACCGGCGCAGTGTCGCAGAGCGGCGCACAATCCGGCACAGCGCAAGCACGTCGCGCTTGCGTCAGAGCTGTAACACGGTAGGTTTTTCTGCCATGAAGCAGCGGGATTCACACTCGACGGCGCGCCGGGGCGCTCGGACACCCACCCTGGCCACCATGCTGGCCCGGGCAGTGGCCGCTACATTGGCCACGGTGGCCGGGACCATCGCCATCGGACTGCCGGTGACTGCGGCGAACGCCGACCCGGTCCCCCCGATGCCGCCGGCGCCGCCGACGAACGCGGCACCGCCCCCGCCAGGGGACCCGTTTGCGCCGCCTGCACAGCCGGTCGAGCCGGGTGAGCCCGAACTCGGCCGGGTCGACGACGGCGCCGACGGGTTCAGCTACGTCGTGCCCGCCGGCTGGGTAGAGTCCGACGCAAGTCACCTCGAATACGGTTCGGCGTTGCTGAGCAAGCAGATCAGCCAGTCGCCGCTGCCGGGCCAGCCGCCGGTGACCGCCAACGACACCCGGATTGTGCTGGGCAAGCTGGACCAGCGGCTCTACGCCAGCTCGGAAAGCGACAGCGCCAAAGCCGCAACCCGGC
>NZ_JBYCKY010000664.1:0-1128 GCF_057473605.1 Mycobacterium sp. TH-M82
GCTGGCGACCCTGGCCGGGCGGGCGATGGGAGGTCCCGCGGCAGCCTCCGTCGCCGGCGCCAACGTGCGGGTCGTCGACAAGGAGGCCGACCTCGACCTGGACGACCTCACCACGGCCACCATCCTGGTGATCCCGGCTGCAGAGGAGCTAGGCCGATGACGGGTTTCGCCATGGTGCCGCCGGAGATCACCTCGGCGCTGATGTATTCCGGTCCCGGCGCCGGATCAATGCTCGCCGCGGCGACGGCCTGGAATGGCCTGGCCAACGAACTGCACACCGCGGCAACCTCCTACAGCACCGCGATCGCAAAGCTGACCGCTGCGGGGTGGACCGGACCGTCCTCGGCTGCGATGCAGGCGGCTGTCGCACCGTACGTGACGTGGCTGTCGACGACAGCGACGCAGGCGTTGACGACGTCCGTCCACGCCGGGGCCGCGGCCAGTGCCTACCAGGCGGCGCTGGCGGCGACGGTGCCACCTGAGGCGGTCGCCGCCAATCGCAGTCAGCTGGTGATGCTGCTGGCCACCAACATCATGGGCCGCAACACGGCGGAGATCGCAGCCAACGAAGCGCAGTACGAGCAGATGTGGGCCCAGGACGCCGCCGCCATGTCCGGTTACGCCAGCGCCTCGGCCGCCGCAACCCGGCTCCCCCCGTTCGCCGCGCCGCCGAAGACCACCAATGCGGCAGGCACAGCCAGCCAGGCAACGGCGGCAGCGCAGGCGGCAGGCAACTCCACCGGCAGTGCCGTTCAGTCCGCGCCGGCCTCGCTGATACAGCAGCTGTCGACCCTTTACACCGACACCTACTCCAACGCGGCCGCCGTCGGCGAGGGCGGCGCGATGGCCAACGTCAGCCTGACCGGCACCAATGTCGGCATGGTCCAGATGAAGACGTTATGGGGCATGATGCCCTATGAGCTGCCCCCGATCTCGGAATCCGAGCTGGGGGCCGGCCTCACCGGGATGCAGTCGGTGCTGCCGAACGCGGGTCTGATGAGCGCGGTCTCAGCCGACGCCGGCAACGCGCCCAGGGTCGGGCAGTTGTCGGTGCCGCCCAGCTGGGGTACGGCGACCCCGGCGATCAGGCTGGCGGTCACCGAATTGCCCACTGCCAGCGCGGCCGCG
>NZ_JBYCKY010000665.1:0-1416 GCF_057473605.1 Mycobacterium sp. TH-M82
GGAGGCCAGCAGCACACCGTGCTCGCGCGCCCAGGCGACGATCGCGCGCAGCTCGCCGGCGCCGGGCACCCGGCCGGGCGGGTTGCTCGGCGGGGTACGATAAATCACCGCCGGCGCTTATTTATCTGAACTCGCCGCCCAACCCGCCCGGCGGGGTGCTCGGCGCCGGCGAGCTGCGCGCGATCGTCGCCTGGGCGCGCGAGCACGGTGTGCTGCTGGCCTCCGACGAGTGCTACCTGGGACTGGGCTGGGACGCGCAACCGGTGTCGCTGCTGCACCCGTCGGTGTGCGACGGCGACCACACCGGCCTGCTGGCGGTGCACTCGCTGTCCAAGACCTCGTCACTGGCCGGGTACCGGGCCGGTTTCGTCGCCGGCGACGCAGCCGTGGTGGCCGAGCTGCTGGCGGTGCGCAGACACGCCGGGATGATGGTGCCGACGCCGGTGCAGGCCGCTATGGTCGCCGCGCTGGACGACGACGCCCACGAACGTGAGCAGCGGGACCGCTACGGTCGGCGCCGCGCCGCGCTGCTGCCGGTGCTGCGGTCGGCCGGGTTCACCGTCGATCACTCCGAGGGCGGGCTGTATCTGTGGGCCAGCCGCGGCGAGCCGTGCCGGCAGACCGTCGACTGGCTGGCCCGGCGCGGAATCCTGGTGGCACCCGGCGAGTTCTATGGGCCCGCCGGTGCGGAGCACGTGCGGGTGGCGCTGACCGCCACCGACGAGCGGATCGCCGCCGCCGTCGACCGGCTGACGGCACCGGCCGATTGACCAGGTATTACATTTTCCTTTCGTTTGGCGAGAAAGTGTAATACGGTGGCTCCATGAGTCCTATGAGCGAATACGACATCGAGGCGGTCGGCCGGCTGCCGTTTGCCACCCCCGAGAAAGCTGAGCGCTACCGCACGGAGAACTTTCCGGGAGCTGCCGGTCTCAACTGGTATTCCACCGACCCCACCCTGCAGTGCACGATGGCCTACTACCTGCAGCCTGACGAGCTGGCCTTCGCCGAACCGCACCTGAGGCGCATCGGCGAGCTGATGGGCGGACCGGTCGAGCGGTGGGCGGAGGAGACCGACCGCAACCCGCCGCGGCTGGAGCGCTACGACCGGTGGGGCCACGACATCAGCCGGGTCGTCATGCCGACGTCGTTCACCGAGTCCAAGCGGGCGATCCTGCAAGCCAAGCGGGCGTTGCGCGACGACGCCGCACGCGCCGGGGTGAGCCCGTTTCTGATGCTGTTCGCATCCGATTATCTGCTCAATCAGGCCGATATCGGGATGGGCTGCGCGCTGGGCACCGGCGGTGGCATGGTGAAGACGCTGGTCAAGGCGTACGCGCCGCCCGACGTGCGCGACCACGTGCTGGCCAAGTTCGCCTCGGGCGAGTGGGACGGCGAGACCGCCCAGCTGCTGAC
>NZ_JBYCKY010000666.1:0-1535 GCF_057473605.1 Mycobacterium sp. TH-M82
CCGACGCGGTGACGGTGGCCGCCGAGCTGGACCGCCGCGGCCTGCTGCGCCGCATCGGCGGGGCGCCGTATCTGCACACCCTGATCTCGACGGTGCCGACCGCGGCCAACGCCGGCTACTACGCGGGCATCGTGGCCGAGAAGGCGCTGCTGCGCCGGCTGGTGGAGGCCGGCACGCGGGTGGTGCAGTACGGCTACGCCGGCGCCGAGGGCGCCGACGTCGCCGAGATCGTCGACCGCGCGCAGGCCGAGATCTACGACGTCGCCGACCGCCGGACGTCGGAGGACTTCGTCGCGCTCGAGGACCTGCTGCAGCCGACGATGGACGAGATCGACGCCATCGCCTCCAACGGCGGAATGTCGCGCGGTGTGCCGACCGGGTTCACCGAACTCGACGAGGTGACCAACGGCCTGCATCCCGGGCAGATGATCATCGTGGCGGCCAGGCCCGGCGTGGGGAAGTCGACGCTGGGGCTGGACTTCATGCGGTCGTGCTCGATCAAGCACCGGATGGCCAGCGTCATCTTCTCGTTGGAGATGAGCAAGTCCGAGATCGTGATGCGGCTGCTGTCGGCGGAGGCGAAGATCAAGCTCGCCGACATGCGGTCGGGCCGGATGAGCGACGACGACTGGACGCGGCTGGCGCGGCGCATGAGCGAGATCAGCGAGGCACCGCTGTACATCGACGACTCGCCCAACCTGACCATGATGGAGATCCGCGCCAAGGCGCGCCGGCTGCGTCAGAAGGCCAACCTCAAGCTGGTCGTGGTCGACTACCTGCAGCTGATGACGTCGGGCAAGAAGGTCGAGTCCCGGCAGATCGAGGTGTCCGAATTCTCTCGGCACCTGAAGCTTTTGGCCAAAGAGCTCGAGGTGCCGGTGGTCGCGATCAGCCAGCTCAACCGCGGTCCCGAACAGCGCACCGACAAGAAGCCGATGCTCTCGGACCTTCGCGAGTCGGGATGCCTGACCGCCGCCACGCGAATCCTGCGCGCCGACACCGGCGCCGAGGTCACGTTCGGTGAGCTCATGCGGACCGGCGAACGGCCGTGGGTGTGGTCGCTGGACGAGCGGATGCGCATGGTCGCCCGGCCGATGACCAACGTCTTTCCCAGCGGGCACAAAGAGGTGTTCCGGCTCCGGCTCGCCTCGGGCCGCGAGGTCGAGGCCACCGGCAACCACCCCTTCATGAAGCTCGACGGCTGGACGCCGTTGGAGCAGTTGCAGGTTGGCGATCGCATCGCGGCGCCCCGGCGTGTCCCGGAGCCCGTCGACACCCAGCGCATGGACGAGTCCGAGCTGATCCTGCTGGCCCACATGATCGGCGACGGATCGTGCGTGAAGCGCCAGCCGGTCCGCCACGCGTCGATGGACGAGGCGAACCTCGGCGCGGTGACGATCGCCGCCGCCCACTTCGGCGTGCGGGCCATCCGCGACGAATACCCGGCGGCACGGGTGACCACGCTGCGCCTGCCGGCGCCGGAGCGGTTGACCCACGGCAAGCGCAACCCAATTGCGGCGTGGCTGGACGGCTTG
>NZ_JBYCKY010000667.1:0-14688 GCF_057473605.1 Mycobacterium sp. TH-M82
GCGCCGACTACAACATGCTGCTCGTCTCACGGCTGCGGGAGGAATCCAAACACAACATTCGCGTAGGGGTACTGCGCACCGTCGCCCGCACCGGCTCTGTCATCACCTCGGCCGGAATCATCTTCGCCGCCAGCATGTTCGGACTGATGTTCGGCTCCATCGCGATCATGATCCAAGTCGGCCTGATCATCGGCTGCGGACTCCTACTCGACACATTCCTGGTCCGCACCCTCACCGTCCCCGCCATCGCCACCCTGCTCCGCGAAGCAAGCTGGTGGCCCAACACACCACGACGATCAGCGCAAATGCCACCATTGACCGCGGTTAACCCTATGCATGACCCGCGGCACCGGGGCCACCAGCACAGCCCAAATACTCGGCTAAACCCAACAGTTCTCGCGAGGAGATAACACCAAAGGACCATGACCCTCACCGGCAACCTCCCATCCTGTCGACTCTCGCACTCGCACCTGCTGCGGCGGGGGCGGCGGCCACGCCGAGGATGCGCACGCCGTGGTTGACGTTGTCGAACGGCTCGACGGGGACGCTGCAGTGCAGCGCTACCCCGCCGGTAACGCACTGGAAGCGGGGACAATCAAATGACGCACAAGCAGCCCCGCTGGGCACACCTCCTGATCGCGGCCACCGCCGTCATCGCCCTAGCCTGTACGGTCGCGCTGGCGCTTCAAACGCTTGACGACCACGCGTCTGCACAGATGCACGAATCTGGGGTGCTGCCCGGCTCCGACGATATGGCCGCCCAGCAGGGGTTGCTGCCCGGCCAGATCAACCCAACCCCGCTCCCAGACTCAATGACCGACATACTCAACCGACTGGCGCAGAGGGCAGCGCCGCCGCCGCCCGCAGACCCACTGTCCGACATGGCCGATCTACTCATCTGGCTGCCGCAGCACACGGCACGGCGCATGACCCGCGATCAGGACACCGCCAATCTGTGCAACCCGCTGGCAATCCTTTTCCCCTCGGTTTCACCAGTGGCTACTTCCAGCACCAACTGCTCAGCGAAATCCACGTCGTAGGCGTCGAGCAGGTCAATACCATTGACGCGCACAACGCCCAAGCGCCGCCCACGCTGGCCGTTTGTTGCCGTCCACAAAGGCGTGCTTACGCGCCAGCGAGTGCAGCAGCCTTCTCCCCCAACGTCGGCTATGCGTCGTCGCCGGACACATCGGCCCGCACACGCGCGTCCGCACCACGGCGACCACCCCAACACTCCCCACACCCGTCAGCAGCAGCCGCGCGCGTCCGTTTCAGCGCGCAACTCAGCGACCACCCGGGACGCCACCATCGCAGGTGAGACGAAGCTGCAAGCCAAGCTGCCGACTGGTTGCGGCTGGTTTAGCAGTCCGTCGCCGCTTGTTGCGTAGCGTGAAAACGGATTTGCTTGAGCAGTCGCCGGCTTCGGTGAGAGGGCTGCCTATGCACTGAAAAGTGGCGGCACGAGCGCTCAGTTCTCCGCGATGAGCCGTTGGTGGTTGACCCAGTCCTGCAGGGGTCCGGGATCGCGGTGCACACGGCCGGTGCGTTGATTGATTTGCTCTAGTAGATAGCGGGGCCAGCCGATGTCTGTTGCGATGACCGGCTGCTCGACGTCGTCACTATATGCGGCGAGCACCGAGGCGACCCCGACGAGGTCTGGGTATGCGGCGATGTGGGCGGCCAGTGTTGTGCCCAGGATCGATGCCGTGCCGGACTTCTCGGCGTTGGCCCAGTAGATCAGGATATGACGGGATTCGCGCACTGCGGTGATGCTGCGCTGGGCACCGTACCGGCAGACCAGTGCGCCGTGTCTGCGGGCGGCAGCGAGCACGTGGGATTGGTTGCGGAGGTCTTTCTGGTCATCGAGAGTGCGCGCCGGCGCTCCGATCCACCGTTGGTGGCGTTGGCAGACCGTGACGTGCATCGGGAGCCAGCAGCAGACCGGTTGCGCGACTCCGCGTCGGGCCATGCACAGTCGGCACATCGGGCGGGACTGGTATGCCTGGCGGTTGCCATCGCGATCGCCAGCGAACAGTCCCCGCAAACGGGCACACAGCAGTTGCCGCGACTGGCCGCTGGCGATCGCCAGATAATCGACGCACGGATAGCCGCCCTCTGTTTGGGAGACATATCGGCGAAGCCCTCTCTGTCAACCTGGGTTGACAGAGGGGGCGGCGACGTCTTCATCTGGCTGTGGCGAACTGACCCCGATCAGGCGATGCTGCGGATGGCCGATCTCATGGCCGGAATCCACATTCACCAACCTCATGCCAATCCCGAGGTGAGCTTCGGCGCCGCATTCAGGCCCGCGATGCCACCCGATGTGACAGACGGTGAGTGCCGGCGGTTCGTCAGCGACTGCCGTGCTCGCGTCCCCAGGTTCTACGAGAAGGTGAACGCGACAGGCTGACTGAATCAGGATTGTTGCGGGCTGTCCCAGTCCGGCGCTAAGGATTACGCCTGTAATTCGCGAGTTCCATTGGGGCGCATGCTGGCTCGGATCTGTTGCAGTCGCGAGTGGCTGGCAAGCTGGAGGCTGTCGTGTTGGACGTCGATCATGCGGGCGGCTGTGGTGGACTGCGCGAGCTCGGTAGCACCGAGAGCGTCGGCGTAGCGGCGTTCGATCTTGTCGCGGACGTCGTCGAGGCTGACCGTTGTCGCTGCGCCGGCGTAGCGACCGATCGATTGCAGAGCTGTGGTGATGTGCTCTTGCATTTTGGCCTGTTCGAGCTGGCTGAGTAACTTCGTGTGCTCGGCAATCTTGGCTTGCAGGGTCAGTGCGTTGCGGTCGACGGCCTGGTTTGCGGAGGCCGCGGCGGCCAGCGCCTGGTCGGTGAGCACCTTGAGTTCTTCGGCGCTGTTTTCTGCGTTGACCAGTTGGGTGGCGAAGTGCTCGGCGGTGCTGGTGTATTCGGCGACCTTGCCGGCATCTCCGGTGGTGGCTGCTTGGTCGGCCAGGGTGATCGCCTGGCGGATGTTGAGGGGCAGGCTCTCGATGTCGGCGACCTCGCGGTTGAGGCGCATCTGTAGTTGACGGTGGTTTCCGATCACCTGAGCGGCCTGGTGGGATAAGGCTTGGTGTTGGCGACGAGCGTGGTCGATGGCCTGTTGTATCTGGATCTTCGGGTCGGCATGTTCGTCGATCTTCGCGCCGAACAGCGCCATGGTGTGCTTCCATGTCTTGGCGAAGGGTGTGTTCATTCGGTTGGCTCCTTGCAGCCGGTCGTGTTCGTGGTTGACTTGTGGTTATGGGCTTTCTGGACCAGTGGGCTCAGGCGTTCGTTGCCGAGCTGGACACACTTGTTGGTGCGATTGGCCGAGGGTCTGGTTTTGACCCTGGTGCGGCGTGGCAGGTGGCCGGCCGGGCGGGGTCCGAGCCGGCGGATGGTCTGGATGCATGGGCGGGTTCTGGTGCGCAGCAGGTAGCCGATGTGCTGATCGGTGAGGCTCGTCGTGGCGCCGACACCGCGCTGGCTGACGGCTTCCGTGCAGCGCAGGCGGCTGCTGGCGTGGCACGTGGTCAGCTGCAGCGAATCCGCGCTGAGGTGCATGGCGGCGTGGTGGCGTTGCAGTCGGTCGCCGACACCCCGGCCGGCCGTGCGCAGATGGCCGATCTGTTGGACCGGAAGTCCTCCGAGGTCCGGGAAGTGCTGGTGCAGGCGCGGGAGTCATCGTCAGCCGCGGCGGCGATGCTGGGCGAGGCCGGCCACGGGTACGCCGGCGGATAGGTCCGCCAGCTCCCAGTGCAGCGCCCCGCGATCGGTGACGTCGAGACGGCAGCCTGTAGGCGATGCTGCGGCCAGGTCCGCGGTGATCGAGTCCGCGATACCGGGGGTCATGACCGGATCGGCCAGCAGGCCGCGCAGGGACACAGTGAGCCGCTCGGATGCAAAGGCGATGTGCAGATGCAGGCGCGGGCGGGCTCCGAGGCGGTCCAGGGCGCGCCCGGCCGCGGTGATGGTGGCGGGCATCTGCTCGGTGAGTGCGGTGATGACGATTGGCGGCTGGGAATCCGTTTGAGCCCAGGACATGACATCGCTCCAGGCGATGCCGGGTGGTAGGACGGCGTCGATGGAGCCGTTGAGCTGTACGCCGCGCAGCAGGTCGGTGAGGCATTCGGGCAGCAGGGCAGCGCGTGTGGAGGTGTGCCGCGGCCGTGAGCCTCGCTCGATGGGAATGACGGGAGCCAGCCAAAGGCGGGTCGCCACGGAGGTGTCGGCCTGATCGACGGGGATGGACATGGTTTTAAAAGTAGGGGCGGGACCGCGCTGTGCGCTAACTCCAGCCCGGAATCTCCTGTGACCTCAGGTGTCCTGTTCCAGGCCTGGGGTGCCGTCGTCGAGGTCGCGGTAGTAGTCGGCGATGGCCATGCGTTCGCGGGCGCCGATCATGCGGCGCAGCAGGTCGGCGTTGGCGCAGCCGGTTTCCTCGAGGACCGCCGGCGTGGGGTTGCGCAGCAGACTCCAGCCGGGCTCGCGGCCGCGCATCTTGAGCCGTTCGGCGGCTTCCTGGGCTTTCTGCTTGGCCTCGGGGCTTTCGGCATCGAGGCGCAGCTGCAACGTCAGCGCCGCGAGTTCGGCCTTCTTGGCATCGAGAGCATCCGACTGCTCGAACTGCCCGGGTGGGTTGGCGAGCATGTCGTCAAGCTGGGCCTGGTCGCCGGCGAGGTCGCGTTGCAGGCTTTGCTGGTGTGTCGGCAGCATGGTGTAGAGATTTTCGACCCGGCGGTGCAGGCCTCGGGCCTTGGCGGCACCGGACTCGCCGGCGGCTTGGGTGGCCACGAGTTCGTCGCTCTTGATCTCAGTGGTGCGTGACGGGATCGCCAAGCGCAGCAGCAGCATGTCGTGCATGAGCGAGCGCGCAGCCAGAACGTCGACACCGTTGACGGTGATTCCGGTGGGGTCGAATCGCGTGACGCCGTGGTCCTTGCCGTCGTGGTAGGCCTGCCGGCAGGCTGCGGCGACCGACACCGCGGTCTGGGACCGATCGGAGCTGGCTCGGCCGTCGATGGCCACTGTGGGTGAGGTCTCGGCGGCGGCGTGTTGGTGGGCTCGTTCGACATGCGGGGCGATGCGGGCTAGCGCGTTATGCTGCTTGGGGATTGCCCCTTCGAGCTGTTTGACTCGCCAGTCACGTTGGCGCACAGCATCATTGTGAGCCCGTTGCAGTGCGGACAGCTTGGTGATGTCGTCCTCAAGTTCGACCTGGCGGACGTAGCGGGGATCGCCGGTGGCGATGGCTTTGGTTTCGGCCGCTGCCGAGCCGATGTCTCCCCCGCTGAGGTCCTCGATCTCGACGTCGAGGACCTCGTTGCGCCGCATCTGTTCGATGAACAGCGCTTTGGCCTGCACTTTCTGCCACATCACCACGTCGTAGGTTCCCTCGCTGACGTAGGTGACGATGTCCACGGTTTCGTTCTGGTTGCCCTGCCGGCGGATTCGGCCTTCGCGTTGTTCGAGGTCCGAGGGCCGCCAGGGGACGTCAACGTGGTGCAGGCCGGCGGTGCGGGCTTGCACGTTCATCCCGGTGCCCATCTTCTCGGTGCTGCCGATGAGCACGGAGACTTCACCGTTGTTGCAGGCGGCGAACAGCGCCTTGAGTTCGGCGGGTTTGTGGGCGTCGTGGATGAACCGAATGTCGGCGGCGGGCATCCCCCGAGCGATCAGTTCGTCTTTGATGGCCTTGTAGATGGTGAATTGGCTGGGGTCTTTCGACGGGGTGCCGCGATCACAGAACACCAGCTGCAACGGGCCGCGGCGTTCCAAGGGCTTGCCGGTGTCGTGGTCGAGATAGACCCGATCGGCGTTGGCGGTGTGAATGGCCATGATTTCGTCGGCGACAGCAGCTGCGCGACTGTTGCGTGGCTTGGCCAGATTCGCTAGCCGGGGGTCCAATGAGACGTTGCGGCCGTCGTTGCTGATCTTGAGAATGTTGTCGCGATCGGGCCGTTTGGAGTCGAGATGATCCGCCCGGTAGCCCAGGTCGGCAATGAAGTCGGTGACTTCGATATCGGGGTGCAGGCTCACGATCCGGCGCTGCCCGGTGTTGAGCTCAGGCAGCTTCACTGGAACTTGCTCTCGGGTGACGACATCGCTGTAGGCCGCCGACAATGCGAGCAGTTCAGGCAGGTTGGTGAATTTGCCAACCTTGGTGACAGGCCGTAGCCGGGTGCCGCTGGGGTTGACTTCGACGGTGGTGACGGTGGCCGTGAATGCCGCACCCCAGTCCCCCAGGTTGGCGACGCCGGCAGCTTCGAGCAGATCGGGCCGTAGGTAGCTTTGCATCACCCAGAGTTCACCCAGCGAGTTGGCAATGGGTGTGCCGGTGGCGAAGGTGGCCACACGCTCGCTCACGCGATCAGCGGGGATGCCGGCGGCCAGGGCCTCGTCGCGGCGCCGTTGGCGCAGGATCCGCAGCTTGAGGGTGAGATCGTCGGCCCGTTTGGATGCCTTGGTGCAGTTGAGCTCTTCGATGTTGCAGACCCGCGCCTTGTTCTTGAACATGTGCGCTTCGTCGACGAAAAGGTAGTCACAGCCACTGTTTTCGAAATGCAGCCCCTGGTCTTTGCCGACCTGGCTGGTGAGCCGTTCCAGGCGCTCCTGGGTCTGCTTGATGGCCCGTTCGACGCTCTTCTTCGTGCGGTCGGACTCAGCGGATTGCAGCTGGGTCCGCAGCTCGCCGAGTTGGTCTTCGATGTATTCGGCGAGGGTAGTGGGGTTGACGCCGATCCCGGTGAATGCTGACTGGGGGATGATGACCAGGTCCCAGTCGTTGACCGCGGATTGGGCGATGAAGCGTCGCCGGCCATCGGCGGTGGTTGCTGCCGAGCCCAGAAGCACCTTGGCGGCTGGATACCATTGGGCGGCCTCACGCCCGACCTGCTCGATGATGTGATTCGGTACGACGATCCAAGGCTGACGGACCAGGCCGAGGCGACGCAGTTCCATGGCGGCCATGAGCATGCTGCCGGTTTTGCCGGCGCCGACGACGTGATCGAGCAGGGTGGCCGGCTCGGCGATGATCCGGGCGACGGCGTCACGTTGGTAGGAATGCGGCGTGAAGTGATCCGAGAGGCCGGGCAATGCCAGCCTGGACCCGTCGTAGCGCGGCGCTCGTAGCGAGTTGAATCGGCGGTTGTATTCAGCCACAAGGCTTTCGGTTCGGTCGGGGTCGGCGAACGCCCACTTTTGGAACTCTTCGGTGATCTTGTCGCACTTGGCTTGCGCGGCGAACGTCGCCTGCACGTCGAGCTGGCCCTCGTCGGTGTTGCACACGACGCTGCGGGAGTTGCAGACGGCTTCGAGCAGGCTGACGGCGTCGCAGCGGGTGCGGTCTAGGCCCCAGGTCTCGATCATCAAGCTGCTGTGTCGCTGGTATTTGGCGATATCGACGGTCCAGCGGCCACCGATGTGTTCGGCGGTGACGTCGTCACATTTGAAGGTTTCCTCGGCGAATTGCGCGACGTAGCGGGGGTCGATCCAGGGTGCGCCGGGCCGGACCTTGATCTGGTCGGCACTGCGATCAGGCGGAATGAGGTCGCGCAGCGCCTCGGCGTAGGGCGCATAGGCGGAGTCGTGTTCGGCGGCCAGGGCGGCTTGAGCGTGCTTTTCGCGGACGTTGCCCGACAGCGCGATCGCAGCGGGAATCAGTTCGTTGGGGTCGGTGAGGCTGGGATAGACCCGGCCGGCGAGTAGTTCTCGGGCGTCGGTGGCCGGGATCTCCAGCAGCTCGGCGATGTAGTCGAGGTCGACGCCCATGTCGCGGTCGAGGCTCATCGCCAGTGCGTCTTCGGGGGTGTCGGCAGTGAGGCGCTGCTGGGTGGCGGTGAGCAGGTCCGTGGAGAAGATCGGGGCTTTGAGGGCCTGGCCGGTGTTGTCGTCGAAGATTTCCAGCGCGGCGACAACCGCCCAGCCGGGGTCGTGTCGCATCCCGCCGTCGAGGTGGGTGCGCCGCTTGAACGATGCCCGGGTCTCCCAGGCTGCGGTGTCCCATTGCTCGGCGAGCTCGTCGGGTACTGGCCCGGTATAGGGCCGCCCGGGCTGGCCTTCTTCTTCCCGCCAGCGGGTTTCGGCGGCGGTGACCTTCTGGTCGTGGTCGTCTTGAGTGATCTCTTTGGGGTGGACCCAGGTGAAGCGGTTGATGGGGCCGTGCCGGCGCACGTAGTTGTCGTAGAGCGTGTTGAGGTGACCGCGCAGCTGGTCGCGTTCGGCCGCAGGCCGGCCGTCGCGCTGGGAGGTGATCAGGCTGGTGGCGGCATCGCGCAGCGCGATGAGCTCGCGGGTCTCGCCGATGCGGGTTTTCGCTGTCCGGTTGGGCTCCCAGGTGTGCCCGGACCAGTATTCGATGCCCTTGGTCTCAGCGTTGTATCGCAGGGTGTAGAGCGGGGTTTCGGGTCCACGATCGGCGGCGGTGATCAGACCTGGGTCGAAGGTTTCCGGCGAGACGACGGTCAGTGACTCCGGGGTCGCCGTCAGCGCGTACCCATGGTGGAGGGCGGCATTGATGATCGAGGTGAGGCGACGGGCCAGCTGGTCGGCAAGCTCGGGTCCGGTGTCGCCGTCCACGGTCAGTGTGGGTGCACCGTGCAGGCCTCGGCCCGCTCGCATGGTGCCGAGCACGTTGTTTGGATTCTCGATGTAGTGGCTGTTGATGCTGATGTCGGGTTGGGCTTCGCCGACCGCGGGTAGGGCCTCGGTGGTGGTGACCCAGTCCGGTAGCTGCTGGGGTGGGTGTTGGTGGAGTTCGCGGCGTCGCAGGATGAGTAGGTCGGTGACGACGTCGGTGCCCGCGACGCGGGAGAATGCTTTGGAGGGCAGTCGGATTGCGCCGATCAGATCGGCGTAGTTGTGCATGATCCGCCGGGCGTCTGGCTTGGCCGCGTCGAGGGTGTATCGGCTGGTGAGCACCGCCACGTAGCCGCCGGGTGCGGTCAGGGCGAGTGCTTTGCAGATGAAGTGGTTGTGCACGGCCAGCCGCTGCGGGTTATGGCTGGGGTCGGTGATGGCATAGCGGCCGAAGGGAACATTTCCGACTGCGGCGGCGAAGCTGCTTTCAGGAACCCTGGTGGCCTCGAAGCCCTCGCTGCGGATCTGGGCTGAGGGATACAGCGCCGCGGCTACCGCGGCGGTGAGCGGATCGTTCTCCACTCCGACCATGACCGCATTCTGCGGGGCATGTCCAATGAATGTTCCGCTGCCGCAACCTGGTTCGAGGACTCGTCCGCCGGAGAACCCGGCACGTTGGAGTGCCTTCCAGATCACGGCGACGATCGCCGGGTCGGTGTAGTGGGCGTTGAGAACCGAGGCCTCGGCGTGGCGGTACTGCTCGTCGGTCAGCAGGGTGTGCAGGTGTTCGCGTTCGGCTGCGAAGGTGCCGTTGCGGGGGTCGAAGACTTCGGGGACCGCGCCCCAGCCCGACCAGGCCGCCAGGGTGCGTTGCTCGTCAGCTGAGGCGGGCCGGCCAGCGTCGCGCAGGTGGGCCAGCAGCTCGATGGCGGCGATGTTGGCGCGGGCGCGGGCTTTGGCTCCCGAGGGGACGAGGGTGTCGGTGCTGGCGGGGAAGTCGACCGGGGTCAGGAACGCCGCCGGCGCCATGGAGGCAGCCTCGGTTACCTGCTCCCCCACCGCTGGTTCGGGATCAGCCGTGGGTGCTGGCGCGGGTTCGGGCTTGGTTGGTGGCGGCAGCGCTCGGCCGCCGGGATCAATGCTGGCTGGGTCTGTGGGCTGGTCGGCTATCTCGTCGAACAGCGACGGCTGGGCGGCTACTGCTCGGGCAGGCCGTCGTGGCGCAGGTCGTGATAGACCATCTCGGCGAGCTGGGCTGCCAGTGGATCGGTTGGCTGGGCCGGCAGCGGCAGCTGGTCCTCGCTGCGGGCCGCCAGCAGGTAGCCGGCCTTGATCCGAAACACCGCCGAGAAGTCCGGTGCCGGCCAGATGTGAGCGACCAGGTCCTCGATCTGCTCGCTCGGTTCGGTGCGGTACTGGGTCCGGGTCCAGCGTTGCTCCCACGGAACCTGGCCGGCTTCGGCCATCGCTGGCATCTGATCCAGATCCGGCGCTGGCGGATCGTCCGGTTCCGGGATCATCGCGTAGAGCTCGTTGGTCAACACGATCTCCTTGGCCGACGACATCGCCGTGTTGAGCAGTCCCACCTTCGTCAGGTAGTCCGGGTGTTGGCCGTGCTGGCGACTCCAGTCGCTGACCGCTTGAGCCCCCATCTGGTCGGCCAGCTCCGCGATCTGCTGGGTCAGGCGAGCCGCCTGGCCCTCGAGGAACTCTTCTTGCTGCGTCGGTGTCCACTCCGGGGGCAGGTGCAGGTGTTGGCGGTAGATATCGCCCACGATCTGCCTTATCTCCGGACTGCTCACTGTCACCGCCCTGATCGAGGATGCTGAACAGATCCGGCTCGTCCGGATCCATGTCCCTGCGGGCCATATTGTCCTCTCCTGGTTGACGACAGTCAGGTAGGGGTAGAAGTCCTGCAACACCTCCGACGAAGGCTCGTGCGGGTTCACGGCCTCTCCCCCGGGCTGTCGAGTTCACGCGCCCACCGGCGCGGTCGGTGGCCGCTGAGGGGGTTCACAGGACCGCCGCCAGGCGGCGACTGGGTCCGGTGAGCCGGCGGGCGGGCGCGGTGCGGGCGATTGCCGCACTGATCGCGGCGCTGATCAGTTGCGGGGCTTCGTGCAGCAGCATGTGGCCGGCCGTCGCCCGGTGCAGCAGGCGGGCGTTCGGGATACCGGCGGCAAGATCGCGCGCGTGCTCGGGTGGTGTGAGCCGGTCCGCTCCCCCACTGATCACCGTGGTGGCGGCCTGGACTGAGGCCAGGGTGGCGTATTGGTCGTAGGTTTGCAGGGCGAGCAGGAAGCCGACCTTGGTGGTCAGGGGGGTGTCGTTGATGGCGGCGGCCGACACGGTGACCAGTGCGTCCTTGGCGGTGCTGCCGTAACCACCGAGCCGGGTCGCGGCTTTGCAGATCGGTTGGGCCAGTAGCCGAATCGTATCGTCGGTGATCGACTTCGGCGTGTGTTGCACGATGCTGTAGAGCAGCCGGGGGCCGGAGGTGGCAAGCAGGCGACCGAGGCCACGTTCACCGAGCCTGCCGGCCGCGGTGGACACGAGGATCAGCGCCACCGGGTCGATCGGTCGCTGACTGCGGGGGCGACCAAGATAGGCCAGGGCGGTCATGCCCCCCATGGAATGGCCGGCCAGCGTGACCGGCCCGCTGATGTCGAGGGCGGCCATCAGCTCGGCGAGGTCGGTGGCGAGCTGTTCGATGCGATAGGTGCCGATCGGGGCGCCGGCGGAGGCGCCATGGCCGCGGTGGTCGTAGCTGATGATCCGCACTCGCTCACCCCACTGGCGCCGCAGCTGCAGGATTTGAAGGTCCCAGGCCTGCGCTGTGAGGCAAAAGCCGTGCAGGAGAACAACAGTGTGGTCCGCGTCGGGCTGGCCGTAGTCCCGTACGGCCAGGGCGACACCGTCGCTGGTGGTGACGGTGTGGGCGGTGTAGCCGCGCTGGTGGTGGAGGTCGCGGTCGTGGGAACCGGTGGCGGGCTGGTGCATCATCTCGCTGGACCTCCTTGGTTGTTCAGCGCTGCTGCGCTGATGGGTACCGATCGCGACGACTGGCTGTGCTTGCCGCGGCTGGGCTGGGCTCGGTTTCTCCGCAGCCGCCGGCGTCGAACTGCTGCCAGGGCACGAACCGGGCATCAGCGGCGGTGCCGCTGCCCTGCGAACACCAAAATCCCCAGCTCCGCCGACGCGGCCCGGTGAGCAGCAGCGTCCAGACCGGAACCGGCGTGGGCTCGCCGGTGAGCTCCACGCGGTGGCGGTGGTGGGATCGACGGACGGCGATGGACCAGCGGCGGCGGATCACGGTGGTGGTCTCGCTGACTTCGCGGTACTGGCCGGCCACGATCAAGGACAGGAAGGGCCAAGGGTGATCGTGCAGGGCTCGGTCGTCATCGGAATGGCAGAACTTGTGCAGGTACAGGTTGACCAGGCGGTTGTGCGGGATCAGAAACCACCGCTGCAAGTAGGGATCACCCTCGGCGCCGATGCTCTGGTGCGGCAGACCACTGAGCAGCCGCCGCAGCCACGGCTGCGAGGCGGGCACGCTGATCGTGGCGCTCACGGCGTCCGCCGGCTCGGAGCCAGCCGGGCAATGCTCGGGCTGGACAGTAAAGCTGCTTCCAGGCGGGCGATTTCGTCGTCGGCTTCGCCAGGGACGATCACCCAGGCCGCATCGCGTCCGGGCGTCGGGTGCTGGCGCACCATGCCCTGTGAGCGCAGTTGGCACAGTGCCCGGTAGATCTGCTCCTGTGGTGGGGCCAGCACGGTCGGGCCGCCACGGCGCAGAGGCAAGCGAGGCGCTTTCTCGCGCAGCTGGGTGGTGGTCATGGGTCGGCGGGCGGTGCGCAGCTGGGCCACGATGTCGTCGCGCAACTGCCGGTTGATCTGTTGGTAGAAGCTGCGGTCAGGCACTTTCACGCCTCCGCTCGGCGGTGTACTCCAGGGCGGCTTGCATCGTTGCCCGCCGGACACGTTGGGCGGCGCTCTGGTTGGTGAGCCGTTCGGCGGCGGCGGCGAGTTTGGCTCGCGCGGCGGCCAGGCCCTCACTGTCACGCAGTCCGGGCAGCCAGACGCCACCCCAGACGCCGTCTGTGGCTTCGAGCTCCAGGGCGTCGAGTGCGCATTTGCGTTGGATCGGGCAGTTGTTGCAGATGGCGATGGCCCGGGCGCGGTGGACAGCGTGCTTGGCGAACCAGTCGCGGTCGTCACCGAAGGTGCACAGGCCGCGTTCGGCTGGAGTGGAGTCTGCTGCTGACTGAACCATCTGGGGCTCCTAACCGCTCTCAGTCGGGCATGTAGTTGACTACAACCTGTTTTATCACGGTCCTAGTTGATTTCACAATGACCATGGTTGATTACATGTCGACTATCAACCGGACCGCACCGGGCAGCTGGGCGCAGGCCAAGGAGGCAACAGGTCATCACGCCCGACAAAACAGCTGGTAAGCATGGGTTACTAGGCGGGGTCGCCACCCCGGGCGACACGCAATGGGGACCGGGGCGCGTGGGGTGGAAAACCCTGAAACTGCCCCGGCAACCCGCTGCACGATATTGACTCTAGTTAATCATTTAGAGGTGCGGCGGGCGTGAGGGGTGCGGGGAGCTGATCGTGATGCTGTCGATTGCCGTGTCTGCCTAACCACGGTTAGGCCCCGGTATATCTTGATCAGCAATGGGCAGCTAATACCCTGGTGTAGTCGGCAGCGGGAACGGACGTGGTCATGGCGGAATTGGAGTCGGTGCCACCGGGCGTCGATCCATCGGTCGCCCGCGCGGGCCGTGCCGTCGCTGACCGCCGCCTGGAATGCGGGCTGACCACGCAACGCGAGCTGGCCGACAAAGCCGGCGTTGCCCTCAACACCGCCGCCATGCTCGAACGCGGCCACTCCTTTCCCCGGGCGGGCAATGTCCGCAAGATCGAGCAGGCCCTGGACTGGCCGGCGGGAATGCTCACCGCGCTGCGCCGCGGCGAGGCGCTGCCGACACCTGCGCAACCGCAGCCAGCGGCACCGGCGACCGGGGGTGTACACGCGGTCTCGATCGCCCAGGGCGTGGTGAAGATCGCCGGCCTGTGCGCCGAGGTCCTGCTGCGCCACAGCGCAGATGACCCGAACAGTGCCCTGATGCTGCGCGACTTGAGCGATCAGTTGCTGGCGTTGGAGACGATGATCGCCGCTAGCCTGCCCCATGCCGCCGACGCCTTCGACGAAACAGTGGCCGCCCTAGAGGAGGTTCACCGCAACCGTGAGGCCCTGCAATCTGCTGTAGCCCGCAGCGAAGGTGTGCCACCGCAAAATTGACGTGCTCCCCACCCGAATGGGGAGCACGTCATGGGGTGATCAATCGGTGTGGCTTACGGCCCAAACAGGCAGCGCCGCAAGGAACCTGCCCACTCCCGGGCGCCGGCGGCCGAGTAGCCCGAGTCCGTGTAGCCGAGCTGTTCCAGCGCACCATCGATGGAGGCGTACTCCCCCTCGGTGAGGTAGACCGATCCGGTGATCGCCTGACGCTCTTTGCACAGCTCCCGAAGACCAGCGATGATCTCGGCGGCGTACGACTCGTTATCACTCATTCGTTCACTCTTTCACTCGATGTTGGGACGGCACTGGCTTTTATCCGGCGATGGGTCGCCGGATGGCGAGGATCTGCTTGGGCATGGGCGCCGTGCGCACGACGTCGCCGGGTGTGGGTGCGTGCACGACGGTGTCTTTGCTCAGCGCCATCTGGACGTGACCGGCGTGCGGGAAGATCAGATCACCGGGCTGGACGTCCTCTGGACTGATGGCGACACCCTGCTTGATCTGGGTGTACGTATCCGGCCCGATGGTGACACCAGCTTGACCCCAGGCCCACTGAGTCAAACCGGAACAGTCGAAATTGCTGGGCCCCTTGGCGCCCCAGATGTAGGGCGTTCCGAGCTTGCCCAACGCGGCATTGACTGCCATCTGAGGCAGCGGCCCGGCGGCACCAGCATGTGGCGGGGCGCCGGGCATATTGTGAAGCCCAGCGGGCCGGCCGCGGCCGGTTCGTGCGAGGTTGGTGAGGGCGCTGAGGTTGGGCATCGACATGCCGGACGGCATGCCGCCTCCCCCACCGCCGCCGAAGGACGGCATCG
>NZ_JBYCKY010000668.1:0-1479 GCF_057473605.1 Mycobacterium sp. TH-M82
CACTGACGGTTGGCTGGCGGTGTTTGGCGGTGGCGGAGGGATTTGAACCCTATCCAGCTAACCCGCCTGACCCGCAGCCAGCCTATCAAACTGCTGAAACACATCACGGTAGTTCAATCTAGTTATGTGTAACTGTGGGCAGATTGGAGGTTGTCCCGGGTCTCGTAGAAATTGAGGTGGCGGTCCCCCGCTCGTGACCTGCCGTGTGGTAGGTCTCGGGCGTTCCGCAAGAACACCAAGAGAAGGGGACCGTTATGAAGAAGAGTAGCCAGAACCGGGCCGGGGACGCGAGTGTGGCCGCGATTCCCGAGCAGGTGAGCGTGGCGATGGCCGAGATCGCCGAGAACATGTCCGAGGGCCTGCTGGCGCTGGCGGTCGGTGCGGGCCTGCAGGTCATGCAGACCCTGATGGAGGCCGACGTGACCGCGCAGGCCGGGCCGAAGGGCCGCCACAACCCCGGCCGCACCGCGGTGCGCCATGGCCACGAAAACGGGTCGGTGACCCTGGGCGGGCGCCGGGTGCCGGTGACCCGGCCGCGGGTGCGTGCCGCTGACGGCTCGGGCGAGTTGCCGGTGGCGTCTTATGAGCTGTTTAGCTCGACGGAGATCCTGGGCCGCATGGCGATGGAGAAGATGCTGGCCGGCCTGTCCACTCGACGCTACCCGGTCGGGTTGGAGCCAATCGGGCAGCAGATCGCCCAAACAGCCTCTGCGACAAGCAAGTCCGCAGTCTCCCGGCGGTTTGTGGCGATGACCGAAACCGCGCTGGCGGAGCTGCTCGCTGCGGATTTGTCCGGGCTGGATCTGGTGGCGCTGATGATCGACGGCGCGCACTTCGCCGAGTCCTGCTGTGTGGTGGCGTTGGGCATCGACATTGACGGGGTCAAGCACCCGCTGGCACTGGTGGAGGGCTCCACGGAAAATGCCACGCTGGTCACCGATCTGCTGGTGGATCTGCGGGAGCGAGGCATGGACGTCACCCGCCCGATGCTGGTGGGCCTCGACGGGTCCAAGGCGCTGCGCAAGGCGGTGATCGACGTGCTCGACCGTCCGGTCATCCAACGCTGCCAAATTCATAAGGTAAGAAACGTCAAAGACCATCTGCCGCAACGCCTTCGGTCCAGTGTAGGCCGCAAGATGACCGACGCCTACCACGCCGGATCGGCGCTCGAGGCCGAGGCAGCGCTGCTCGCGCTGGCCAAAGAGCTCGACCGCACCCACCCAGGCGCGGCGGCCAGCCTGCGTGAGGGCCTGGACGAGACCCTCACGGTCTTACGGTTAGGTGTGCCGCCCACCCTGGCCCGCACACTGCGCTCGACGAACTGCATCGAATCGATGATCTCGGTATGCCGCGAGCACGCCGGTAACGTCAAACGCTGGCGCGACGGGCAGATGGCGCTGCGCTGGTGCGCCGCCGGCATGGTTGAGGCCGGCAAGCAGTTCCGCCGGGTCAACGGTCACCTGCACCTACCGGCACTGC
>NZ_JBYCKY010000669.1:0-9214 GCF_057473605.1 Mycobacterium sp. TH-M82
ATGCCCGACACCACGTCGACGGCCTCGCAGAACACCCGCGTCGAGTGGTTTCCGACCCAGTAGCTGGTGGCGTGGTTGATGGTGTTACCCGGTGAACCTCGCACGCCGAACATCTGCCGGGTCGGGTGCTGCAGCGGCCCGAACGCCGAGATGTTCTGGTTGCCATAGCGGTCGATCTGGTTGGCGCCCATCACCACATGCCGGCGCCCCCACGCCAACGTCTCGAAGACCCGGCCGAACGGCATCCAGCCCTCGATAGCCCCGGACGCACCCAACGCCGGGGTGCCCGCCAGCAGCAGTGCCTCGCCGTCGGTCAGCAGGATGTCGGGGGAGAACGTCAGCCGGGCGAGACGCGCTCCGATCGACGCCAGCGTGGTCATCGGGCTGACCATGATCTCGCCGGCGTCGCGGAACAACTCGGCGCAGGCGGTCGCACATACCTCGGCGCGCGTGGGTGAATCCGTCATGCCCGCTCTCCGAACATCCGGATCGCCGCCTGATAGTCGTCCTCGCTGCCGGACAGATAGGTCGCCGCGAACTGTGCCCAGCTGTCGTCGGCTTTGGCGGCTTCGGCGTAGTGGCGCTGGAATCTCTCGTCGCGGCCGTAATCGGCTGCACCGGTGGTGAAGTGCGCACCGCCGGGTGCTTCCACCACCGCGTCGACCATCATGCGGTTCACCAACAGGGCCTGGTGCGGCACCGACTTGACCAGCTCCTCGGTCGGTATCACCTGCTCCACCGACAGGAACCTCCGATCGGCGGCCATCAGAAACAAGTCGTCGAAGTACGGGTCGACGCCGGTATAGGCGGCATTGCCGCGGGCGTCACCGAGGTTCATGTGCGCAAATGCAGCGTCGAGCCGCAACGCCGGCATTGCGATCAGGGATTCGTGACCTCCACCCGGCGCAGGGTAGGGACTGGTGATCGTGGCCAGCTCGTCGCCGAAGAAGTCGAGCACCGAGCTGCCCAGCCCGGCCCGGGTCGGCAGGAACGGCAGCCGTTGCGCGGCAGCCTGCAGCCCGCAGCGCAGCATGCCCTCGTCCATCTCGCGAGCTTCGATGGCGCCGGACGTGCGGGCTTTGGCGAACCACGGGTCGTAGAACGGCGGCGAGTCCAGCGACACGAAGCCGTAGTAGACCTTGCGCACCTTGCCGGCCGAGCACAGCAGCCCCAGGTCCGGCCCGCCGTAGGTCACCACGGTCAGGTCCTTGACGCCGCTGCGCAGCATCGCGCGCACGAACGCCATTGGCTTGCGCCGCGATCCCCACCCGCCGATGCCGATCGTCATGCCGTCGCGCAACTCGGCGACGGCATCGTCGAGCGTGGTCAGCTTGTCGGTCATTTCTTCTCCACGAACGCATCGCGGTGCTCGTCGGCAACCCCGGCGAGGTTGAGCTCGAAAGTGAAGCCCTGCTCCATGCGGTAGCTGGCGTTGACCCGCTGCACGTCGATGAAGTTCAGCGCCTCCTTCGCGGCGCGGATCACCCGGGTGTCCTTGGCGGCGATGTCGCGGGCAACCCGCAGCGCGGCCTCGTCGAGCTGATCACGCGGCACCACCTCGTGTACCGAGCCGAAGTGGTGCAGGGTGGCCGCATCCACGGTGGCGGCGGTGAAGAACAGCCGGCGCATCATGTGCTGCGGGACCAGCCGGGACAGGTGCGTCGCCGCGCCCAGCGCACCCCGTTCCACCTCCGGCAGCCCGAAGGTGGCGTCGTCGGAGGCAACGATCACGTCGGCGTTGCCGACCAGTCCGATGCCGCCTCCGACGCAGAAGCCGTTGACGGCGGCCACCACCGGAACCGCGCATTCGTAGACCGCGCGGAACGCGGCAAAGCAGCCGCGGTTGGCGTCGATCAAGGCGGCGTATCCTTGGCCGGCAGCTTGGGTGCGCTGCATCTCCTTGATGTCGACGCCGGCGTTGAAGCCACGCCCTTCCGCCCGCAGGATCACCACGCGGGTGGTCGGGTCGGCGCCGGCGGCGGTGATGGTGTCGGCCAGTTCGAACCAGCCGCGCGAGGGGATGGCGTTGACCGGGGGATAGTTGACGGTGACCGCGACGACTCCCGATCCAGAGCCCGGTTCGATGGTGGTGGACGTGATCGTCATGCGCACTTCCTGAAGACGATTGACCTGAGCAAGCACTTGCTTGGTACGCTAGCACAGTGTCTACAGGGTCTACAGGGACCGACGAGATCAACCTCGGCTTGACCGGTCGGGTGGTCTTGGTGACGGGCGGAGTCCGTGGCGTCGGAGCCGGGATCAGCTCGGTCTTCGCCGGCCAGAAGGCGACGGTGGTGACCTGCGCCCGGCGCCCGGCCGATGGCTTGCCCTATGAGTTCCACGCCTGCGACGTGCGTGACGACGCCGCCGTCAAGGCCCTGATCGACACGATCGTGGCGCGGCATGGCCGGCTGGACATCGTGGTGAACAACGCCGGCGGCTCCCCGTACGCCCAGGCCGCCAATGCCTCGGCCAACTTCAGCCGCAAGATCGTCGAGCTGAACCTGCTCGGTCCACTGCAGGTTTCCCAACACGCGAACGCACAGATGCAGACCCAGCCCGCAGGTGGGTCGATCGTCAACATCTCCAGCGTCAGCGGCCACCGGCCCAGCCCCGGCACATCCGCCTACAGCGCGGCCAAGGCCGGCGTGGACAACCTCACCGCCACCCTGGCGGTGGAGTGGGCGCCCAAGGTCCGGGTGAACTCGGTGGTGGTCGGCATGGTCCAAACCGAGCAGTTCGAACTGTTCTACGGCGACGCCGATTCGGTCGCCGCCGTCGCGGCCACCGTGCCGCTGGGCCGGCTGGCCAGACCGGACGACATCGGCTGGGCGACAGCGTTTCTGGCTTCTGATATCGCCTCTTACATCAGCGGGGCCACCCTGGAAGTGCACGGCGGGGGCGAATCGCCGGCATACCTGCAAGCATCGAGTGCCAACAAGTAAGGGGACACTTCCATGGGACTTCTCGACGACCGGGTGGCCGTCGTCACCGGCGCCGGCGGCGGAATCGGGCGGGCGCACGCGCTGGCGTTCGCCGCAGCGGGTGCGACGGTGGTGGTCAACGACATCGGTGTCGGCCTGGACGGGTCACCCGCCGGTGGCGGCAGCGCCGCGCAGGGAGTTGTCGACGAGATTGTCGCGGCCGGAGGTGTTGCGGTGGCCAACGGCTCCAACGTCGCCGACTGGCAGCAGGCGGAGGCGTTGATCCGGACCGCGGTGGATGACTTCGGCGGTCTGGATGTGCTGGTGAACAACGCGGGCATCGTCCGCGACCGGATGCTGGCCAACACCAGCGAGCAGGAGTTCGACGCCGTCATCGCCGTACACCTCAAGGGGCACTTCGCGACCATGCGGCACGCCGCAGCCCACTGGCGCGCACTCGCCAAGGACGGCAGAAGCGTCGATGCCCGGATCATCAACACCACGTCCGGCGCCGGCCTGCAGGGCAGCGTCGGGCAGGCCAACTACAGCGCCGCCAAGGCCGGAATCGCCGGGTTGACGCTGGTGGCCGCCGCTGAGCTGGGCCGCTACGGAGTGACGGTCAACGCGATCGCCCCGTCGGCGCGCACCCGGATGACCGAAACCGTGTTCGCCGAGATGATGGCCAAACCCGACGAGGGATTCGATGCGATGGCGCCGGCGAACATCTCGCCGCTGGTGGTGTGGCTGGGCAGCGCAGAGTCGCGCGGGGTCACCGGCAGGGTGTTCGAAGTCGAGGGCGCCATCATCCGGGTTGCCGAGGGCTGGGCGCACGGCCCACAGGTCGACAAGGGCGCCACGTGGGATCCCGCCGAGCTGGGCCCCGTCGTCGCGGGTCTACTGGCCAAGTCGCGGCCACCGGTTCCGGTCTACGGGGCATGACTCCCGCCTGCAAGTACCGCCCGCGAGTGCCGCCTGCGCCGAACGTGAAGCTGTTGGGGAATCCGGGACGGATTTTTCGCAACAGCTTCACGTTCGGCGGACGCGGGTTCGGCGGGCTGCGGGTCGCAGACCCTAACGCTTGACGAACGGTTGGATGTGGCAGACCAGCACCACGAAAGCTAGATCCGTTCGATGATGGTGGCGCCCGACAGGGCGCCGCCAGCGCAGATGGTGATCAGCGCGGTGGTCTGGTCGGTGCGTTCGAGTTCGTGCAGCGCGGTGACGATCAGCCGGCTGCCGGTGCAGCCGACCGGATGCCCCAGTGCGATGGCGCCGCCGTTGACGTTGACCCGATCCATGTCCGGCTTGTGGACGTTCGCCCAGGACAACACCACCGACGCGAACGCCTCGTTTATTTCGATGACGTCCATGTCGCCGATCTTCATGCCCGCCTTCTCCAGCACCTTCGCGGTGGACTGCACCGGGCCGTCGAGGTGGTAGTAGGTCTCGGCGCCCATGAGCACCTGGCTGGCGATCCGTGCTCGCGGTGTGAAGCCCAGCGCTTTAGCCCTGTCTTCATCCATCCACAACACCGCCGCGGCGCCGTCGGAGATCTGCGACGACGTGCCCGCGGTGTGGATAGCACCCTCGATGACCGGCTTCAGTTGGGCCAGGGTCTGCATGGTGGTGTCGCGCGGGCCCTGGTCACGACCGACCATGTGCCGCTCGGCGGTGGGCCGTTTGTTCTCGTCGAGCACCGGTGCCTCGATCGGCGAGACCTCGCGGTCGAAGCGGCCTTCGGCCCACGCCTGCTTGGCCAGCTGCTGGGACCGCACGCCGAAGGCGTCGACGTCGGCACGGGTGATCCCGCGGCGCTTGGCGATCCGCTCGGCGGCGTCGAACTGGTTGGGCAGGTCGATGTCCCACGACGCCGCACGCCAGTTGTGCTCCGGGCCGGCGCTTTCGCCCAGGCCGACACGGCTCATCGCCTCGACTCCGCAGGCGATGCCGATGTCGATGGCGCCGACGGCGATCAGGCCGGCTATCAGGTGGTTGGCCTGCTGACCGCTGCTGCACTGGCTGTCGATGGTGGTGGCGCCGACGTGTTCGGGCAGGCCTGCGGTCAGCCACGCGGTCCGGGTGACGTTGTTGGACTGTTCGGCGTACTGCGTCACGCAGCCGCCGACGACCTGTTCGACGTGGCCTGCGTCGATGCCGGCCTTGTCCACCAGCGCCTTCTGCACCGCGCCGAGCAGTTCGGTCGCATGCAGCCCCGACAGCCAGCCGTTACGCTTGCCGATCGGACTGCGGGTAGCTTCGACGATCACTGGATTCCCCATGCCACCAACCTAGAACACGTTCCAGTACTCTGACAAGCGACGATGCGTCGTCGCTTTTTGTCCATGTCGCGACCATGTTTTACTGAAACTTGAACACTAGAACACGTTGCATTGAGGAGTAGACGCATGCCGATTCCCGATCAGGCCCCTACCCTTCCCGCAGGGTTCGACTTCCTCAACCCCGACATCAACGTGCAGGGCCTTCCCGTCGAGGAGTTCGCCGTGCTGCGCCGCGCGGCGCCGGTCTGTTGGATCGACCAGGCACCCGGCAAGGGGGGCGGGTTCAACGACGGCGGCTACTGGGCGATCACCAAACACAGCGACGTCAAAGAGGTTTCACTGCGCAGCGACGTCTTCTCCAGCTACGACAACTGCGTCATCCCGCGTTTCGAAGACGACATGCAGCGGGAGAACATCGAAGTTCAGCGGTTCGTGATGCTCAACATGGATGCACCGCATCATACCCGACTGCGCCGGATCATCTCCCGTGGTTTCACACCGCGCGCGATCGAACGGCTGCGCGATGAGCTCGACAAGGGAGCGCAGAACATCGTCACAGCGGCCGCAGCTACCGGATCCGGTGACTTCGTGGAGCAGGTGTCGTGCGAGTTGCCGTTACAGGCGATCGCCGGTCTGCTCGGGGTGCCGTTGGAAGACCGCGACAAGCTGTTCCGTTGGTCCAACGAGATGACCGGCAGCGAAGACCCTGAATACGCCGACGTCGACGCGCAGGCCTCGTCGCTGGAACTGATCACCTACGCCATGCAGTTGGCCGCCGACAAGGCGGCCAACCCTGGCGAAGACATCGTCACCACGCTGATCAACGCCGACGTCGACGGCGAGAAACTCTCCGACGACGAGTTCGGTTTCTTCGTGGTGATGCTGGCGGTGGCCGGCAATGAGACCACCCGCAACTCGATCACCCAGGGCATGATGGCCTTCACCGAACACCCGGACCAGTGGGAGCTGTTCACAAAGGCGCGCCCGGAGACCGCCGCCGACGAGATCGTCCGCTGGGCCACCCCGGTGACGTCGTTCCAGCGCACCGCGCTGACCGACTACGAGCTGTCCGGGGTGCAGATCGCCAAGGGCCAGCGGGTGGTGATGTCTTACCGCTCGGCCAACTTCGACGAGGAGGTGTTCGACGATCCGTTCACGTTCAACATCTTGCGCGACCCCAATCCGCATGTCGGATTCGGCGGCACCGGGGCGCACTACTGCATCGGCACGCATCTGGCCCGGATGACGATTCAGCTGATGTTCGCTGCGATCGCCGACCACATGCCCGACCTCAAACCGCTGGCCAAGCCGGAACGGCTGCGCTCGGGCTGGCTCAACGGCATCAAACACTGGCAGGTCGACTACACCGGTAGCTGCCCATCCGCTCAGCACCATTAGGGAACTTCGAAAATGCTCGGTGTCCAAATCCGCGACGAACTCGCCGCCGACTTGGCGCAGGCAGAGCGGAGCCGGGTTCCGATCTCACCGCTGACGGACACATATCCCGCTATCGACGTGGTAGATGCCTACCAGATCCAGTTGATCAACATCCGCCAGCGGGTTGCCGAAGGCGCCCGGGTGATGGGGCACAAGGTCGGCCTTTCGTCAGCAGCGATGCAGCAGATGATGGGTGTCGACGAACCGGACTACGGACACCTACTGGACGAGATGCAGGTATTCGAAGACGTGCCGGTACCGGCGGCCCACTACCTGTATCCGCGGGTGGAGGTGGAGGTGGCCTTCCTGCTGGCCGAGGATCTGCCCGGCTCCGGCTGCACCGAGGCCGAGGTGCTGGCCGCGATCGAAGCGGTGGTTCCGGCGATCGAACTGATCGACACCCGGATCGCCGATTGGCGGATCAAGCTGTGCGACACCATCGCCGACAACGCTTCCTCGGCCGGGTTCGTGCTGGGTAAGCAGCGGGTGTCGCCGGCCGACATCGACATCAAGAGCATCGATGCGGTGTTGACCCAGGGCGGCGAGGTGGTGGCCAAGGGCCGCAGTGACGCGGTGATGGGCAACCCGCTCACCGCGGTGGCGTGGCTGGCGCGCAAGGTGGAAAGCTTCGGGGTGCGCCTGCGAGCCGGCGACATTGTGTTGCCCGGCACCGCCACCCGGCCCGCCGACGTGCGAGCGGGTGATGTTTTTGTCGCCGATTTCGCCGGGCTGGGTTCGGTCCGGCTGGTTTTCGAATAGAGGAACGCTAATGCCTGATAAAGCGTCAGTCGCGGTCGTCGGGTCGGGCAACATCGGTACCGACCTGCTCTACAAGGTGCTGCGGTCGCAGTGGCTCGAGCCGCGCTGGATGGTCGGCATCGACCCGAGCAGCGAGGGTCTGGCGCGGGCGGCCAAACTCGGCCTGGAGACCACCCATGAGGGGGTGGACTGGCTGCTGGCCCAAGACGAGAAGCCCGACCTGGTGTTCGAGGCCACCAGCGCCGCCGTGCACACGGCGGCCGCACCCAAGTACGCCGAGGCCGGGATCCGGGCCGTCGACCTGACGCCGGCCGCGGTGGGTCCCGCGGTCATCCCGCCGGCCAACCTGCACGAGCATCTCGACGCGCCCAACATCAACATGATCACCTGCGGCGGGCAGGCCACCATCCCGATCGTCTACGCGGTGTGCCGGGCGGTCACTGCGGCTACTGGGGTTACTGGGGTCGCCGGCACCGTGCCCTACGCGGAGATCGTGGCATCGGTGGCGTCGGTGTCGGCCGGGCCGGGCACCCGGGCCAACATCGACGAGTTCACCAAGACCACCGCCAAGGGCGTGGAGACCATCGGCGGCGCACAGCAGGGTAAGGCCATCATCATCCTCAACCCGGCCGACCCGCCGATGATCATGCGCGACACCATCTTCTGCGCCATCCCCACCGATGCCGACCGCGACGCCATCGCCGCGTCGATCGACGACGTGGTGGCGCAGGTGCAGACCTACGTGCCGGGCTACCGGCTGCTCAATGAACCGCAGTTCGACGAGCCGTCGCGCAACTCCGGTGGCCGCGCGGTGGTGACGACCTTCGTCGAGGTGGAGGGCGCCGGCGATTACCTTCCGCCGTACGCGGGAAACCTGGACATCATGACCGCGGCCGCGACCAAGGTCGGCGAAGAGATCGCCAAGGAGATGGCTGGATCAGCAGCGGCGGCGACAGGAGGCGCACGATGACCGGCGCCGACGATGCAGTGGGGGTACCTCCCGCTTGCGGGGGACGCAGCGATGAGGAGGAGGCGGCGTAATGAGCACCGGTATCTGGGATGTGCGGATCACCGACACGTCACTGCGTGACGGCAGCCACCACAAACGCCATCAGTTCACCAAAGACGAGGTGCACGCCATCGTCGCGGCGTTGGACGCGGCCGGCGTGCCGGTCATCGAGGTGACCCACGGCGACGGGCTGGGCGGGTCGAGCTTCAACTACGGCTTCTCCAAAACCCCCGAGCAGGAACTGATCAAGCTGGCCGCCGACACCGCCAAAGAGGCCAAGATCGCGTTTCTGATGTTGCCTGGGGTGGGCACCAAAGACGACATCATGCAAGCCCGGGACAACGGCGGGTCGATCTGCCGGATCGCCACCCACTGCACCGAGGCCGACGTGTCCATCCAGCACTTCGGTCTGGCCCGCGAACTGGGGCTGGAGACGGTCGGCTTTTTGATGATGGCGCACACCGTCGGCCCGGAAAAACTCGCCGAGCAGGCCCGGATCATGGCCGACGCCGGCTGCCAGTGCGTCTACGTGGTGGACTCGGCCGGCGCGCTGGTGCTGGAGGGTGTCGCCGACCGGGTCGCCGCACTGGTCGCCGAACTCGGCCAGGACGCCCAAGTGGGCTTCCACGGGCATGAGAACCTCGGATTGGGCGTGGCCAACTCGATCGAGGCGGTGCGGGCCGGAGCCAAACAGATCGACGGGTCGGCCCGGCGCTTCGGCGCGGGGGCCGGCAACGCGCCGGTGGAGGCGCTGATCGGGGTGTTCGACAAGATCGGTGTCAAGACCGGCATCGACTTCTTCGACA
>NZ_JBYCKY010000670.1:0-3708 GCF_057473605.1 Mycobacterium sp. TH-M82
GACCACTACGTGGTCAACGGCGCCAAGACGTTCATCTCCAACGGGCAGTGCGGCGACCTGTTCGTCATCGCGGTGCGCACCTCGCCGGACCGGCACAAGGGGCTGTCGCTGCTGGTGGTCGACGCGGACACCCCCGGCTTCTGCCGCGGCCGCAACCTGGAGAAGATCGGCCTGCACGCGCAGGACACCAGCGAGCTCACCTTCACCGACATGCGCGTGCCGGTGGACAATCTGCTCGAGCAGGAGGGCAGGGGCTTCTACCAGCTGGTGGGCAACCTGCCGCAGGAGCGGCTGGCGCTGGGGGTGGGCGCCGTGGCCGCCGCCGAGGCGATCCTGGCCGAGACCCTGGACTACGTGCGCGGCCGCACGGCGTTCGGCTCACCGATCTCCAGCTTCCAGCACAGCCAGTTCGTGCTCGCCGAACTCGCCACCGAAATCGACATCGCCCGAACGTTTCTCGATGACTGCCTGGCCGAACACCTGGAAGGCAAGCTGACCGCCGCGCGGGCCGCGAAGCTGAAATGGTGGACCACCGACCTGCAGGTGCGCACCGCCGACCGCTGCCTGCAGTTGCACGGCGGATACGGCTACATGCGGGAGTACGCCGTGTCGCGGGCGTTCGTCGACGCCCGCATCCAGACCATCTACGGCGGCACCAACGAGATCATGAAGACGATCATCGCCAAGGACCTGGGTATCTAGAGGCGTCTCATGGCGGTCGACTACAGCGAGCTGCCCGTCGAGGAGGCGGTGCGCGCGGCGCGGGCCAGCTCCCGGCGCCGCCAGCTGCTCGATGCCGCGGTCGCGGTCATGGGCCGCAACGGTTTTCACCAGATGTCCATGCAGGACCTGGCCCGCGAGGCCGAGGTGAGCGTCGGCCTGATCTACAAGTACTTCGGCGGCAAGGAGGACCTGCTGCTGGCCACGATCGTGCGGATCCTCGACGTGTTCCGCGATCAGCTGGCGCCGGTGATGGCCGCGGCCGGCGACGACGTCGTCGGGCAGTTGACCGCGGGGATCCGCCGCTACATCGAGATCGTCGACGAGAACCTCGACGGCGTGGTCCTGACCTACCGGGAGAGCCGTACGCTGGGACCCGCCGGGCGCGCGCGGATCAAGGAGCTCGAGATCGCCAGCGCGGCGCCGCTGCGCAAGGCCATCGAGGACGGGATCGCCGCCGGCGTGTTCCGCGACGTCGACGTCGACCTCACGGTGTTCGACATCGTGCTGATCGCGCACGGCTGGGCGCTCAAGCACTGGCACTTCGGCCCGACCTACACCGTCGACGAGTACATCCGGCTGCAGACCCGGCACGTGCTCAACGCGCTGCTGAGCGATGACGGATCATAGGACGTATGAGCCTGAGGACAGTTGCACTTCTCGCCGCGTCGTTGCTGTTCGCTTCAGCCGCGCCGCCCGTGGCGCACGCCGACCCGACCGCCACGTTGCCCCCGCTGACCTCCGGCGGCGGGCCGATCATCGGCGGCGGCGCCAGCGCCGGGATCGCGAAACAGCTGATCGACCTGGCCAACCCGGACATCCAGCAGGGCGACGGCACGGATGCCGCCAACTTCATCAACGCCGCCGCCTCGGTCACCGACCAGGAGCTGGCGGCCCCCTTCTCGCTGCTGCGCCGGGGGTTGTCCTGCCAGAAGGACAACGCCGGGTTCGGGGCGCGGGCCTACCGGCGCGCCGACGGCAAGTGGGGCGGCGCGATGCTGGTCGCCGCCAAGAGCAACGTCTCGAACGGCTCGAGCAGCGGCTCGAGCGGCTTCAACGACGCCAGTATCGCTGCGTTCAAGCAGTGCGTCATGACCAACTGGCGCCGGGCCAGCGCCGGCGGGGAACACGCGATGTGCAACGGCAGTTGGGAGACCCCGACCAACGGCGACCTGCGCAAGGTCGAGACCTACTACATCCTGCTCGCCGGGACCTCGGCCGACTTCTGCGCCGACCTCAACGACAAGCTCAAGGACAACGCCCGCGGCTGGCCGTGACCTGGAAGGGGGCGTCGTCGCCGGCCGGTTCGCGGGGCCCGCGGGGTTGTGGTGGCGTTCGGTGGCGATGCGCTGTGCGCTTCAGAGGGGCGGCAGATCAGCGACAACCGCCGCGACACGCGGATCGGATACTTCCATCCTTCGGAAGAAAGCCAGGAGGAACTCGTCCGGTTCTACGTCGATCGGCTCGTCACCGGCGGCCGGGGATCCCGAGGATGCGACGAACTCGACTGTGTCGTCTTCTCCCAGACGGACCCGGTGTCGGTTAGAAGTCTTGCCCTCAACCAGCCGATTCATCGACTCAGCAGGGCCACGAATCGCGATGGATGCCTCTGCGGCCGGTATCGCCCACTCGTTTCCGGTTGCAGCGGCGATGTCGTAGCCGTGGACGAGCAGCTCGCACACGATCCATCGAGCCCCACCACCGCCAGAGATCGTTGATCCACCGTGGAAGGGATACTGACGGTCGAAGGCGACTTTGGCGTAGACGCGGTCGATCACCGTACGCAGATTTGCCTCGAGCCTGTCGGCGATATCGTTGATATCTCGGTCGGTGTACTCGGAGAGGCAGGTCGCGTTCAGCTCGGCAACCCCTTCGCCTGTGGCGGCGCGTCGACGATCGCCAAGCAGCCTGCCGAGCACCGTTACCACGTGCGCCGCGGTTTCCACCGCCGTCCAGGTGAGCCCAGGCACCGGTCGCGCGGCGCGATCCGGATCGAGCCCCCGGACCATCGACACGAACCGCTTCCCACTGTCATCCAGCGCGGCGAGGATGTCGGTTTTGGTTGCCTCTTCCACCCGCTAAGCGTAAGGCGGCCCGCGCGCGTCGTGGCATCATCCGGCGTGCCTCACCTACTTTGAGCGCGTGGCCGGTGGTGATGCCTCAGCTATTTTGAGCGCGTAGCGCGGAAGGCTTGCCCGGTATGGAGGGCAAGATCGACATGGCCGCAAGACGGCAGGTAACCAACAAACTGCGAGGTCAGTACGGCAAGGCGTGCAAGGCGGACAAGACCAAGATCCTGGATCGGGTGGTGGCCACCACCGGGATGGGCCGTTCGACGGCCCGGCGGATGCTGACCGGCCCGAGACTGGTGGATCCGGCCGAGCAGGTCGACAGGCGATCGTTGCGGCCGCGGGGCTTCAGCGACGACGCCAGGGCGCTGCTCGAGCATGTGTGGGCGTTGATGGACATGCCATGCGGCAAGTACCTGGTGGTCATGCTCGGCCTGTGGCTGCCGCTGCTGGCCGAGGCCGGTGACTTGGACAAGCCGTTCGCCACCGGGCAGGCATTGACCGAGCTGAAGACGATGAGTGCGGCGACGGTGGACCGCTACCTCAAACCCGCCCGGGACGCGATGCGCATCAAGGGCATCTCGACGACGAAACCGTCTCCGCTGCTACGGAATTCGATTTCCATCCGCACCTGCGCTGATGAGGCGCCCAAGGTCCCAGGGGTGATCGAGGCCGACACCGTGGCGCACTGCGGCCCGACACTGATCGGCGAGTTCGCCCGCACCTTGACCATGACCGACGTGGTCATCGGCTGGACCGAGAACGCCTCGATCCGCAACAACGCCTCCAAGTGGATCGTGGAGGGCGTCGAGGAGCTGGTCGAGCGATTCCCGTTCGCTATGACCACCTTCGATTCGGACTGCGGTAGCGAATTCATCAACCACGAAGTCGCGAACTGGTTGCAGGACAAAGACATTGA
>NZ_JBYCKY010000671.1:0-1949 GCF_057473605.1 Mycobacterium sp. TH-M82
GCGCGAACCCGCCATGTCAGCAGCCAGCCAAGCCGGGATGGTCAACAACCTCAAAGACGGCCTGGCCTGGGGCCTGTTTCCCATCCTGTTCGCCACCTCCGGACTATCGGTGTCGGGAATCGGTGTGCTGGCCGCCTTGTATCCCGCGGTGTGGGGGCTCGGGCAACTGTCCACCGGCGAGCTGTCGGATCGCTGGGGACGTAAGCGGCTCATCACCGCGGGGATGCTCGCCCAAGCCGGCGCGCTGGCCATCATTGCACTGGCTGGCACCTTCGCGGCATGGGCGTTGGCGGCCGTGCTGTTGGGGGCCGGCACCGCGTTGGTGTATCCCAGCCTGCTGGCCGTCGTCGGTGACGTGGCCCACCCGGCATGGCGGGGCCGGGCGGTCGGCGTGTACCGGTTGTGGCGCGACAGCGGATTCGCCGTCGGGGCGATCGTGTCCGGTGTCGTAGCCGACCTGTGGGGCCTGCGTGCCACGGTCTGGGTGGTGGCCGCGATCACCGCCGCCTCCGGGCTGATCGTCGCCGCCCGGATGTATGAAACCCACACCGACCCAAGCCAAGCCGCCGCCGAGCAGACGCCATGACAGTGGTCCGCCCGATCACGCGCCGCCACGATCATCGGCGACAACGCCTGAGGCTCCCCGCGATCGAGCTAAGGCGCGCTGGAACTTGGTTTAGTAATCTATAGATTTATGGATATTATGTCCGAAGAGCGGCTAGACCTCTTCGACCAACTCGCCCGGATCGGCAAGGTGGTCATGCACCCCAAGCGGATCGAGCTGTTGGAGCTGCTCTGCCAGGGCGAGCGCACCGTTGACGCATTGGCCCAAGCCGCCGGCCTCAAGTTCACCACCGCGTCGACGCACCTGCAGCTGATGCGCCGGGGTCGCCTCGTGGTGACCCGCCGCGAGGGCGTGCGCGTCTACTACCGTGCGGCGGGGGAAGAAGTCTGCCGGTTCGTGGCTGCGCTCGGGGATCTGGCCCGCGCCCGGCTTGCCGAGGTCGACCAAATCCTCCGCGACATCGGCGCGGATGAGCGCGCGACCGAAAGGGTCACCCGCCCTGAGCTTCTCCGTCGCGTGCGCGCGGGTGAGGTCGTCGTGATCGACGTGCGGCCGATCGAAGAGTATGAGGCCGGCCATATTCCCGGCGCTCTCTCGGTCCCCCTCGAATACCTGGAAGCCCGCCTGCACGAAATCGACTCTGCCGTCGAGATTGTCGCCTACTGCCGGGGACCACTCTGCCTGCTCGCCCCTCAAGCCGTGGCGACGCTGCGCGATCGCGGTCGTCAAGCCCACTGCCTGGAAGACGGGATGCCCGAATGGCGGCAGGCCGGGCTGCCGGTTGCCGTCGGCGCTGAAACCCCACCAGAGCCAGCACAGCGAAGATCAGGCGGCCGAAAAATCGAAACGACGCGCGCAACGAGCGCGCGGGCCAAGACCAAGAACCGGAGTCAGAAGTGAAATTCCTCGTCATTCTCAACGATCCCCCCTACGGCACCGAGCGCTGCTACAACGCGCTTCGCCTGGCCGGCTCGCTGGCCAGGCGCGAGGGGGTTGAGGTAAGGGTTTTCCTCTTCGGCGACGCGGTCGGCTGCGCCATGGCTAACCAAAAAGTCCCCGACGGCTACTACCATCTAGACCGCATGCTGCAGGGCGTGATCCGCCACGGCGGTGAGATCGGTTGCTGCGGAACCTGTATGGACACGCGCGCACTGTGCGAAGACGGTCTTGTCCAGGGGGCACGGCGGTCCACAATGGACGAGGTGACCGAGTGGACGCTGTGGGCCGACAAGGTGCTGAACTTCTGATGCCACAGCCAGCCACAGCCAACCGGAGGATGCAATGGCACGCTTTCTAGCGATGAGTTACGGCTCGCTGAGCTATGTGATGTTCCTGGCATCTTTTCTGTATGCGATCGGCTTCGTGGGCGATATCGCGGTCCCCC
>NZ_JBYCKY010000672.1:0-1070 GCF_057473605.1 Mycobacterium sp. TH-M82
GCGTTGGCGGCCGACCGCGGATCCTTGCTGCCGTGTGCGGTCAATACCAGTGTGCTCATGCGCTGTGCAGCCCGCATTCGGTTTTGGACCGCCCATGCCAGCGTCCGCTGCGCGGGTCACCACCCACGACCGGCCTAGCCGTGCACGGGGCGCAGCCGATCGATGGATAGCCGTCCTGCACAAGAGGATTGACCAAGACATTGTTGTCGTTGATGTAGTCGGTGAGGTCTTGGTCGGTCCAGGCGGCCAGCGGATTGACCTTTACCAGCTTGAAGCGTTCGTCAAAGCTGATCATTGGGGCGTTTGCCCGAGTAGGTGCGTCGGCCCGGCGTAATCCGCTCACCCAGGCGGCATAACCGTTCAGCGCTTTGGTCAGCGGAACGATCTTGCGTAGACGGCAGCACTCGTGGGGTTCGCGGGCGAACAGGTCTTTGCCGAGCAGTTCGTCTTGTTCGGCCACGGTGTGTTGAGGTCTGACGTTGATCAGGTGGATGTCATAGACCGCCTCCGTCGCGTCCCGGGTGCCGATGGTTTCTATGAAGTGATATCCGGTATCCAAAAACAGCACCGGCACACCCGGTCGCACCTTCGCGGCCAAATCGATCAACACCGCATCCTGCATGTTGGATGCCACCACGTAGTTGCAGGTTGCCGGCGCTCGGGGGCCGTGGACACCACCGAAGTGCTGGTCGGTCCAGCGCAAAAGCTCAGTGGCGCTGGCCCCGTCGAGGTCAGCGGCACCACGTTCGGCCAGCTCCCGCAACTCGGTTTCAGTCCACCCGTTCACTTTCCCGGTCACCGCAGGTCCGCTTCGTCGGCGCGCATCGCCCACTGCGCGAACCGTTCGCCGTCATCGCGTTGTTCGACGAAGTTACGCACCACCCGCTCGATGTAGTCGCCGAGCTCGTCACTGGCGATCTTGTGCTGGCGGAGCTTGCGGCCGAACCCGCTGTCGGCGCCGAGGCTGCCGCCCAAGTGCACCTGGAATCCTTCGGTCGATCCGCCGTGGCCGTCGTCGATCATCTGGCCCTTGAAGCCGATGTCGGCGACCTGGATGCGGGCACACGAAT
>NZ_JBYCKY010000673.1:0-4804 GCF_057473605.1 Mycobacterium sp. TH-M82
CCAATCTCCTTCGGCCATGAAACACCGCAAACGCATGAAAGCCATACCCGACGTCCCTGGGCAGTCCGAAGCCTACGGCCGAGGGCAACAACCACCCCTCAAGAAAGGTAAGGACAGATGGGCTGGACTGACAAGATTGACTTGGCGGAGGAGCAATTCCACAAGCGCAGCGATGATCCGTACTGGAGTGAGAACAGTCTGCTTGGGTTCACTGTCCCCGAGCGCAATCTATGTGGCTTCATATACTTCTATTTCCGGCCGAATATGAATCTGGTGGTGGCCGGTCCGGCGATCTGGGACCACACCGGTGAAGACGTCTACAATTGTCTGTATTACGGCTGGGATCAGCACCTCACGATCCCCGAGGGCGCAGAGATGTTCAATTACCAGCTGTCGAACTCGCTCTCCTGCAAGATGATCGAACCTCAGAAGGAGTATCGGTTCGGGTATGACCGCAACGGGGTGAAGATAGATCTCACGTGGACCGCGCTGGCTGAGCCGCACTATATGAAGCTTGCGGAGGACGGCAAGGAAAATCTGGGCATTAAGAACTGGGTCGCGCTGGACGGCGAGTACTCCGTTGGACATTACGAGCAGGCGGGCTGGTTCAAAGGAACGGTTGATATCCAGGGCGAAACGATACCGATCAACTGCGGCGCACTGCGCGACCGCAGTTGGGGTCCCCGTCACGCCGACATCAAGGATCCCCTTCGTGCCGGATGGCCCTATGTCTTTGCGTCGGCCGACAGCGGATGGCACCTCTACGTCCCGCAGACCGGTCTGTCGTTCGAGGAGGATCCTCTCGTGGGCACAACCGAATCGGTGACCCACGGCTTCTACATTCGCGACGGGATCAAGGCGCAGGTCGTGGGCGGTACCCGTAAAGCCGAACGCGGGCGCGACGGCCGGGTGCTGACCCAAGTCATCGACTGCGTCGATGAACTCGGCCGGGAACTGCATGCCGAAGGTCAGGTCATGAACTGGCTCAAGTGGCCCATCAACAGTGACATCATTAACTGGTGGTCGCTGGTGAAGTGGGAATACGACGGTCAAGTGGTTTACGGCGAGGACCAGGACTTCATGAACTTCCGGCATTACCGCAGGTTGTGGAACAACCTTCTCGCTGAAGATCCTGGTCTGCTGCACTGCTTCCCGGATTCGCCGGATTACCCGCCGTATGGGAAGTAATTCGCGTCCCTGCCGCGGCCGTATCCATGAAATCCGTTGAGACCGAATGTGCTTCGGGGGTTTGGTTAAGGGAATGGTCGACATTGCCTTAGCGGCGCCGACCCTAATGATGACTGGCTCGTTCGCCGCTGGCGTGCAACCTAGCGGCTACAACGCCGCTGGAACTAGCGACGAAGGTGAACACCCAAAATGAAAGCTGAGGAAGTCCACGACAATGACGCAATCTGGGCACCATGACCCCGTTGACCTATCCAACCGAACAGCGCTCATCACGGGCGGTGCGGCCGGAATCGGGCTCGCCATGACGAAGGCGCTCGCCAGCGTCGGCGCAACCGTGATGATGACCGCCCGTCGAGAAGAGGTGCTGCGTGAGGTCGCGGAGACCCTGAACGCCGACCCAACTACCGCGGGGAGGGTGCTATGGCGGACTGTGGATCTCGCCTCCCGCGAAAGCGTCAAGGCGCTCTCCGAGGAAACCCTCAGAGAGCTCGACGCCGTCGACATCTTCATCGGCAATGCCGGCTGCGAGGTCCAGCAGCCAATCGATGCGCTCACCGATGAGGCAATCGACCAACAACTCCGCGTTAATCTGACCGCCAACATCGAGCTCACCCGCGACCTTCTGCCTCCGATGCGCCACAAGCGTTGGGGCAGGTTCGTTTACTGCTCCTCGGCGGCTAGCTGTTGCGGGTCATGACGTTGTAGGCGCCGACACGGTCGGGATGTGAGGAGGACGGGTCCTTCGGCGGCAGGATGAGAAATCGCCAAACCCCTCGTCCTGAACGTGAAGGAACCCGTCCATGACCCACGGTAATGCCCCGTTGTCCGTTGAAGGCCGTCGTCGTCTGGTCGCGCGCTGCGTCGACCGCCCCATTGCCCATGTAGCTGCCGAGATGGGGATCTCGCGGGCGTGTGCCTCCAAGTGGGTCAATCGGTTCCGGCAGTTCGGTGAGCTGGGCCTACACGACCGCTCCTCGACTCCCACGCGCCAACCCACGGCCACCCCGGCCGAGGTCATCAGTGTGATCGAGAAGATGCGCCGGTGCCGTAAGTGGTCTGCGGCGCGGATCGCCTTCGAACTGAACGCGCGCGGCATCGTGATCAGCCGGCGTACGGTGAGCCGGCAGCTAATCACTTTGGGACTCAACCGGCGCAGGTTCCTTGATCCCAGCGGGGACCTGAACCGGGTACCGCAACGCATCATCGCCCGCCACCCCGGGCACATGGTGCACGTCGACATCAAGAAGGTCGGCCGCATCCCCGACGGTGGCGGGTGGCGGGTGCACGGCAAGGGCAGCGCCCAGGCCAAGGCCGTGGCGGTGGCCACCGCAGCAGGCACGCGGGCTGGCTATGTGTATCTACATTCCGCAGTCGATGGCTACTCCCGGTTGACTTACACCGAAGCGCTCAGCGATGAAAAGGCCCTCACCGCAATCGGGTTCATGCACCGGGCCCGGGTCTGGTTCACCGCGCACGGGATCGACCGCATCCAACGGATCGTCACCGATAACGGCTCCTGCTATCGCGCCAAGGACTTCGCCCGCGTCTTGCACGGCGCCCGGCATCAACGCATCACGCCCTACACCCCACGCCACAACGGCAAGGTGGAGAGATACCACCGCATCCTGGCCGAGGAATTCCTCTACGCCCGCACCTGGACCTCAGAAGCCCAACGCGCCGAAGCACTCAAGGTCTGGAACATCCACTTCAACTACCATCGACCACACTCTGCCGCCAACGGCCAACCACCAGCATCACGACTCACCACCGGCGTCACCAACGTGCAGTCCTCCTACAGCTAGCCAAGCCGGGTCGGCGGGCGATCAGATGAGCGTCTACGGCGCCGCGAAAAGCGGTATTAATGGCTTTATGCGCTACGTCGCCGCCGAAGCGGGACATGACGGCATCACAGCCAACAGCTTGATCCTGGGGATCTACTTGACCGAGATGGTCGAGGCTCATCTGTCCGGGGAGGCGCGCCACCAGTTCCTCGTCGAGGTCCCCGCGATGACCGCGCTCGGTCGCCCCGCCCTGCCGCACGAGGTCGCCGGGCTGATCCAGCTCTTGGCGAGCGACGCCGGCGGGTATATCACCGGAGCGTCGCTGGCGATCGACGGAGGCATGACGGCGACGCTGCGACCCAACCCGATCATTGACTCCGCCGACGTCGCAGCTGTCGGCGCGAGGTCCTGATCCTGTTGGCGCGCAGGGCATTCACGCCTCAAGAAGTGCTTGTATTCGGGCTCGCGTGTGGCGCAGCCGCGCGACGAGATCGACGGATTCGGGTTCGAGTGCCCACAAATAAGCGATACCGATAACCATGCTTTTCAGGTCGTCGGCAAAGCACGCCGGCTCGATATCCCGGCGTACCGAACCGTCCTGCTGGCCGAGCCGGACCGCGGACTCCACCGCATCCCCAAGTCTGTGTAGCCAGTCTGTAACCCGTTCCCGAAATGCTGTCACGCTTCCGAGCGCCTCGAACTGCATAATGAACATCGCCCGCGTGAATTGCGGATTGGACGAGGCGAGCGATTCCACGTTGTCGATACGGGCGAGAACCTGCTCTAGACCCGACGCCTCAACATCAGTATCCGTTCCAATCCATTGTTCGTAGTCATTCCTCATGATCTCGTCGAGCAATGCTTCCTTGGATCCGTATCGCGCGTGTGCCATCGCGCGGCTGTAGCCTGCCCGGCGGCTGATCTCTGCTGCTGTGGTGCGCTCGTAGCCCTTTTCGGCTATCAGTTCGATCATCGCTTCGATGAGTCGGCGCGAAGACTCTGCGACGCGCTCGCGCTGGGTACGGCGCTGGTGGCCGCGAATCACTGACATCACACATATCGTAGGGCGCGTTTCAGCTATTGGTAGTACACGCTGCTGCCGCTGGGGGTTGCGACGGCCGCGGGTGGTGTGGCGTAGTAAACACGCGACCACTACCGGTTCGAGGCCAGGGACAAGTTAGCCCAACGGCGGTGCACCGCGCACCCCGAGCCCCCTGGTGCCACCATCTCGCAGGCGTAACTGAGTGAACCGTTCCGGGTTTGATGCCGCTTCCTTCTGTGAGAAGGATGCGGAATATGACGAAGCATTACCCGATCGAGCAGCGTGAGCGTGCGGTGAAGATGGTGCTCGATCACCTTGATGAGTATCGGTCGGTGTATGGCGCGTGCCAGTCGATCGGCCCGAAGGTCGGCGTGGGTGCTGAGTCGCTGCGGCGCTGGGTGTTGCAGGCCCAGGTCGACGCGGCCCAGCGGCCGGGCGCCACGACTGCTGAGCAGCAGCGCATCAAGGACCTTGAGCGGGAAGTGCGAGATCTCAAGGAGGCCAACGAGATTCTGAAATCAGCCTCGATTTTCTTCGCGCGGGAGCTCGACCCGCGCCACCGCTGATCTGCAGATTCATCGACCAGATGCGAGCGGCCGGATACCGGGTCGAGTCGATCTGCCGCGTGCTCACCGAGCAAGGCGTGCAGGTCGCCGGCCGGACCTACCGCAACTGGAAAACTGCCGGCCCCTCGGTGCGGACAGTGGCCGATGCCCACATCACCGATGCGCTGTTGAGCACCGTCGGTGATCCCGAGGGCATGTACGGCCGGCGCAAGATGACCGCCTACCTG
>NZ_JBYCKY010000674.1:0-6978 GCF_057473605.1 Mycobacterium sp. TH-M82
GGCCGACAGCCGAGCGCAAAGAGCACGTCGCGGACATCGTCCACACCGCAAACCAGCAGATCACAGCCCTGCCCGACCACCGGACTACAGATAACACAAGAGCGCCTCAACCGAGAAATCCGGCGGCGAACCGACGTCGTGGGCATCTTTCCCGACCGGGCATCGATCATCCGCCTCGTCGGGGCCGTGCTCGCCGAACAACACGACGAATGGATCGAAGGCCGCCGCTACCTGGGCCTAGACGTGCTCACCCGCGCCCGCGCAGCCGCGACCAGCACCGACCAACCCAGCCCCCAGCAAACCGACGACACCCCAGCCCTGACCACCTAGACTGTCCCACGAAGGGTCACGCGATCGAACGCACTCTTACACCACTCCAGTGGACATGACCAATCAGCTCCGGCCCGTTGTCCATGCGCAGCACTAGCGGAGGCCCCGCCGGCCGCGGCGAAACACGTGCGCAGTTCGGCGATCAGACGTTCGGCGGTGATCGAGCGCTCCACGATGTTCAGCAGCGATTCACGGGTGTGCTCATCGAGCATCGACGCGATCTTGACGACCTTGCCGTCGATGGTGGAATCAAACTGGAAATCCAACGCTCACACCACCTTCAGGGCATCAGTAACCACTTCCGGCGCCGACGACATGCCAGCCCGCTTGCGTGGACTGTGCACGCGCCGCTGTAGGCCCTTTTCCTTCCACAAGCGGTGCACCTTCTTCTTGTTCACACCGCGGGTGCTCATCATGGCGCAGCGCGGCCCAGGCCCGCCGAAACCCATGACACTGATGGGCAGTGGAGTAGGTGCGCAGCCATCGCCGCAGATCAGCGTCGGGATCATCCGGTGTCAGCGCAACCGGGGTCCTGCGATAGGTGGAACGGGCGAGCCCGACCGCTGTGCACGCCAGCCGCTCGGACATGCCCCGAACCTCTTTGAGCATGTCCACGGCACGGCGCTTGGCGGCCGGGCTCAAAATTTTCCCTTGGCCACCTCGCGCAAAGCGTCCTTTTCTAGCTCAGCTTCGGCCAAAAGCCGCTTGAGCCTGGCATTCTGTTCACGCAATTCCCCTCTCTGTCAGCCTGGGTTGAGGCACCCGCCCCCTGACATTTAGTGACTCGAGGGCGGGGATGGAGAGGCTCCCCGAAATGACGAACAAGGTGACGACGTTGGCCCGAGCGACCGGGATCGAAGATCCTGGTGGGGTGGCTGACGATGCAACGCAACGCCCCGACCCGGAGGTGCCCGAACGCGCCCGGCGGCGGACGTTCACCGCCAAGTACAAGCTGGAGGTACTCGCTGCCTACGACGCGGCACCCGAGGGTGAGAAGGGCGCGGTGCTGCGCCGTGAGGGGCTGTACTCCAGCCACATCACTGAGTGGCGCAAAGCCCGCGACGCCGGCGCGTTGGCGGGACTGGCCGCCCCACGCGGGCGCAAGCGCCGTGATCCGGCCGCCGAGCAGATCGCCCGCCTGCAAGCCGAAAAGCAGCGACTGGAGCAGGAGCTGGCCAAGACCCGCGCCGTGGTGGACGTCCAGGCAAAACTGCACGCGCTCTTGGAGACTCTCTCCGAGAGCGCGGATACCGATCCGAGGTCGACACCATGACTGATCAGGCCGTCATGGAGTTGGCACCGCAACTGGGCGTGCGGGCCGCCTGCGAAGCAGTGGGTACCGCGCAGGCCACTACTACCGGCGCCACCGGCAAAGCCCGCCACCGGCACGGCCAGAGCCCATCCCGCACCGCCAACGCCACCAGCTGCGGGCGCTGACCGCTGCCGAGCAGCAGGCCATCCTCGATACGCTGCACAGCGACCGGTTCGCCGACGTCGCGCCGGCTGAGGTGTGGGCCACCTTGCTCGACGAAGGTGTCTACCTGGGCTCGCAGTCGACCTTCTACCGGCTGCTGCGCCAAGCCGGCGAGGTGCGTGAGCGCCGCGCCCAGGCCACCCATCCGGCGAAGGTGAAACCCGAACTGGTCGCGAACGAGCCAAATGCGGTGTGGTCGTGGGATATCACGAAATTGCGTGGCCCAGCGAAGTGGACCTATTACTACCTGTATGTGATCTTGGACATCTTTTCCCGCTACGTCGTTGGCTGGATGGTCGCCAGCCGCGAATCGGCGGCGCTGGCCGAGGTGCTGATCCGCCAGACCTGCGCCAAGCAAGGCATCGACCGTGACCAGTTGACCATCCACGCCGACCGCGGTAGTTCCATGACCAGCAAGCCAGTTGCGTTCTTGCTCGCCGATCGCGTTGTCACCCAGTCACATTCGCGGCCGCACGTCTCCAACGACAATCCGTTTTCGGAGGCCCAGTTCAAGACGCTGAAATACCGGCCCCCGACTTCCCCGAGCGATTCGGGTCTATCGAGGCCGCCCGAATGCACTGCGACCGATTCTTCCGTTGGTACAACCACGAGCACAATTTTCTGGGGTTAGCTGACCTGTTGTGTGACGTTGCATAGACCGGCGACACGGGCCGGTTCTGCAACAGATCTCCCGGGCTGTGGTGCTCGTGGCTGGTAGTGGTAAAGCTGCCTGCTGCGAGAGGAGATCAGGGTGCGGGCATTTCCGGTGAGGTTGCCGTCTGGGGTGAGGTACTGGACGGTGCTCGATGAGGATCTGGCCGTGGTGGCCGATGCGGACGCGTTCTTGCGCCATGTCCGATTCGGTCGTGACGGCTCGGAGTTGACCACCAGGTCATATGCGGGCGGGATCGCGTTGTTCTTGCGCTGGTGTGCGCGCACGGGCCGGCATTGGCATGACGGGGTGGCGGCGTTGGGGCTGTTCATCACCTGGCTGCGCCACGCCGGACCGCAATCCAGCGGTGTCGAGGTCGTGGTGGGCGGGCAGGTGCTGGCTGGTCCGGGCACCGAACCGGTGCGCGGGGCGCGGCGGATCAACGGCGTGCTGGCCGCGGTGCGGGGCTTTGTCGCCCACGCGGTGGCATCCGGGCGGGCGTCTGGCGAGCTGATGCCGCTGATCTATGAGCTGGCTGACGAGCGTGATCTGCCCGCGCAGGCTCGCGGTGAGGAACATCGGATGGCCTGGCGGATGCGGGCGCGGCATCGGTTGCACGAGCCAGAGGCGATGGTGGACCGGGCCAGCGATGCTGAGATCGTGGCACTGCTGGGCGCCTGCCGCTCGGCGCGGGACCGGCTGATCGTGGTGTTGATGGCCCGGGCGGGGCTGCGGCGCGGCGAGTTGTGCGGCCTGCGGCGCTCGGATGTTCACCTGTTGGCCGATTCGCGGCTGCTGGGTTGTGAGATGCCGCGGGCGCATCTGCATGTGGTGCGCCGGGAGAATCCGAACGGGGCGTGGGCCAAATCCCGCCGCCAGCGGGTGGTGCCGCTGGATTTTCTGGCAGTGCAGCTGTTCGACGTCTACGATTTCGAGCGGTTTGCGGTGCCGCGGGCCTCTGAGTCGGATTTCTTGTTGGTCAACCTGTTTCGCGAGCCGATCGGCGCACCGATGCGCCCGGATGCGATCAATGAGGTGATCGCCGCCTGCTCGCGACGGGCCGGGATCGAACATATGACGCCGCATCGGCTGCGCCACGCGTTCGGCAGCAACCTTGCCGACGCCGGTGCCGGCCTGGACGAGATCGCCGCCCTGATGGGGCATGCGGCGATGAGTTCGTCGCAGGTCTATCTGCATCCCGACCCGGTCCGGCTGCGCGAGGCTGTCGAGCGGGTCCGCAGTCCCCGCGAGCTGACCGGGACGGACCGGTGAGCGCCGCGCCGGTGCCAGCCGGCGCGGTTGTTGCTGGCGGTATGCACGTGTTCGCCGCCGCGGGGACCGATCGGCACGCTGCGGCGATCGCGGCGGTGATCGATCCTGCGTTTCTCGCCGAGGCCGGCTGGGACCCGCAACGGCGGGTGCTGTCGTTCACGCCGGAGCATCCGTTGTTGGGACGCGCTGTCTGCCGCGCGGCGGGCTGTTCGACGACCGCGCCGGCCTCGTCGCGGATCTGCTTCTCGTGCCGGCGTCGGCTCGCCGAGCACGGGTTTGGTGATGATGAGATCGCCTCGCTTCCCCCGCGGGATCGCGAACGATCGGGGCGCGGACCGGATGCATGTGTCGTGGATGGTTGTCGACGGGAGTGGGAGTCGGCGAACTCCGGGTTGTGTCGCGCGCATGCAGAACAATTGCGCGCCTTGCCGGTTGTCGATGTCGACGAGTTCTGTGCTCACCGGCAAACCCGCCCGCTTGCGCCGTGCGGGCCGTGCGTGGTCGCGGCCTGCACCCGACAGCGACGCAACCCCGACGGGCTCTACTGCGAGGCGCACCAGCAGCGGCTGCGCACCCTCCGCGCACGCGACCCGCATCTGGATGAAACACGATGGCGGGCAATCGAACCGGCGATCGGGCGCGGTGGTGAGGTTAGTCTGCGTGGCTTGCCGCCGCTGGTGGTGGCCGAATTGCTGGTGGGCTTGCAGCAGCGCTGCCGGATCAACGCCGTCAAAACCAGCGACGCGGTGCTGCGGGCAGTGTGCAACGATGTCCGCCGCCAGCAGGTGCGCTCGTTGGCCGACTACGCCATCGGCGACGGCCGCGGCCTGGAGTTCACCGGGCTGGCCAACTGCTTGATCGGGCATGCTCGCCGGGCCCTGTCGAACCCGGAAACCGAAGTCGCTCAAGATGAATGGGATCTGACGGTGTTTGGCCATCACGGCACGGTGTCGTTTACCGGCATCAGCCAGGTCTGGCTGCGGGAGTCGGCCAAACGGTGGGCCGCTGACGACCTGCCGAAACGACGCGTGCGACCTGGGCGGCGCACCAGCGCTGGCCTGGCCGTGCGTCACTACATTGGTTGTCTGGTGCGGCTGTCGGAGTCGCTGCGCATGCGTGACGACCGTGGCGAACACCCAGCGGCGTTGGGGCGAGCCGACATGGAGGCGTTCTTGCACCGGCTGGCCTACCTCGAATCGATCGGGCAGATCAGCGGCGACGCCCGGATCCGGGCCTGCCGGGAGGTCCGCGGGGTGCTTACCCGCATCCGGGCAATGGGGCTGACCCGGCCCGGGGCCATCGCGGCCAGGCTGGGCGAGGACTTCGTGATCGGGCATACGGATGTGCCCGCCGAACCCGAACCGCCAGAACCTAACCGGGACCTGCCACCGGAAATCATGGCCCAGCTGTGCGCACGCCTAGATGAACTGACCTCACCGGAGATACGCGCAGCGGTCGAGTTGGCCATCGACACCGGCCGCCGTCCCGAAGAGATCTGCGAGTTGGACTTTGATTGCCTGACCCGAGACGACGACGGGCAGCCCGTGCTGATCTATGACAACCATAAGGCCAACCGCCCCGCACGGCGCCTGCCGATCAACGAGCAGACCGCCGCGGTGATCGTCGCCCAGCAGCAACGAGTCCGGTCCCGCTACCCGGACACCCCGATCGGCGAGCTCAAGCTGCTGCCCACCGATCGCCGCAACCCCGGTGGACGCCGCGCGATCACCAGCTTTAGCCTCGCGTTCGCCCACCGCACCTGGGTGGACCGAATGCCGGTGCTGCACAACGCCGACGGCATCGAATACGACAAGACCAAGATCGTGCTTTACGCCTACCGGCACAGCTACGCCCAACGCCACGCCGACGCCGGCGTTCCCGTTGAAGTGCTGCGGGAGCTGATGTCGCACCGCAAACTCGACACCACCAGCGGCTACTACCGAGTCGGGGAAACCCGCCGCCGCGAAGCCGTCGACCGCGTCACAGCGATGCAGTTCGACCGACACGGCAACCGCATCTGGCGGCAAGCCCAAGCATTGTTGGACTCCGAACACGCCCGCCGCGCCATCGGCGAGGTCGCCGTCCCGTTCGGCGTCTGCGCCGAACCGTCCAACGTCAAGGCCGGCGGCGGCGCCTGCCCGTTCCGGTTCCGCTGCGCCGGCTGCGACCACTTCCGCACCGACGTCTCCTACCTGCCCGACCTGCACGCCTACCTCGACGACCTGCTACGCACCCGCGAACGCCTGATCGCCACCACCGACCTCGATCCATGGGCACGCGCAGAGGCCATGCCCTCCGAGGAGGAAATCCGCCGCATCCGCCGCCTGATCGAGCAGATCAGCAACGGACTCGATGAACTCGAACCCGAACAGCGACAACAACTTCAACAAGCCGTCACCGTCGTGCGCCGCCACCGCAGCGTCACACTCGGCATGCCCCGCACTCGCCAACCCCTGCCCGAGCTGCGCCCGGAGAGAACCCCATGACCACCACCACCCCTGCCGTCGACGCGATGATCGACGGACGACGAGCCGACTCCACCAGACGCCGCCAGCGCGTCCTTTCCGCGCTCGACACCGCCATCAAGGACGGCGCCGAACTCAGCGTCACCGACATCGCTCGCCGCGCCGGAGTCGACCGCACGTTCCTCTACCGCCACCGCGACCTGCTTGAGCGCATCCATGCCGCCGAAACCCAGCCACCCGACAAACCCGACATCGGACCCCGGGTCACCCGCGTATCACTGCAAGCCGACCTGCTCGCCGCCCAGCAACGCTGCACCCGCATGGCCGCACGCACCCAACAACTCGAGACACGGCTGTCCGAACTACTCGGCGAACAAGCCTGGCGGGCAACCGGACTCGGCGCACCCACCGACATCGACCAACTTCAGCAACGCATCGTCACACTCGAACAACAAATCGTCGAGATGCGGCTGCACCTCGAAGAACGCGACCAAGACCTCGCCGCAGCCCGCGCCGCCAACCGCGAACTCATGGCCCAGCTCAACGTTTCCCAGCCGACCGGATGACACGCCAGGCTCGGTGCTTGCACCACACCTGTTGCGCACCATATCGTTCAAGAATCAGCCGCGAGAACTGCGGAAACGCGGGAGTCTACAGCGCGCCTCAGGCCGCGACCCCTAGAGAACCGGCGTCACTCAGCGCTGGGCTACCTCACCCCCGCCGAGTACGCTGCCCGATGCAGCCACACCCATCACCCCGTGGCCTGCGAGATCAACTGAAATCGG
>NZ_JBYCKY010000675.1:0-2926 GCF_057473605.1 Mycobacterium sp. TH-M82
CGGCCGGGACCCCGAATCGGTCACCTGGATCCTCGATCCCATCGACGGCACAGTGAATTTCATGTATGCGATCCCGGCCTACGCGGTGTCGGTAGCAGCCGTCGTCGGGGGCGTGCCGACAGCCGGAGCGGTGGCCGACGTCGCCGACGAGCGGGTGTATTCGGCGGGTGCCGGGCTGGGGGCGCACGTGATCGACGAGCATGGCTCCGAGGTGCTGTGCTGCACCGACGTCGTGGATTTGTCAGTTGCACTGCTAGGCACCGGATTCGGATACTCCGCAAGGCGTCGCGCGGCGCAGGCGGCGTTGCTGGCCGAGATGTTGCCGGTAGTGCGCGACGTGCGCCGCATCGGGTCGGCAGCCCTTGATCTGTGCCTGGTCGGGGCCGGCCGACTCGATGCGTTCTACGAGCACGGTCTTAAGAGGTGGGATTATGCAGCCGGCGCGCTGGTAGCATCCGAGGCCGGGGCGCGGGTATTGCTGCCCGACCCGGGGCAACCCGCCGACGGCGGGGGCCTGGTTGTCGCCGCAGCACCCGGTATTGCCGACGAATTCATCGCTGAGCTGGAGCGGTTCGGCGGCCTGGTACCGATTCCGCCGTAACCCACGTCCATCGATCGCCATTGATCAGACGTGACCGAAGAATCCCGAATAGACACGAAACCAGATGATGGCAAGGCGCAGAGGATGGGTAGAGAAATGACGATTGCATGCGCGACACGCGAAATTGTCACCCAGTCCTACAGTCCGCCGGGTGTCGGCAGACTGCTCGATGACCCCACGGTGACGCGGATCGCGGAAGCCTACGACCGCACACCGGCGCAGGTGCCGATCAGGTGGAATCTCCAGTGCGGCAACGCGGTTATCTCCCGATCTAGAAACCCGGAGCGCGTTGCGGCCAACTTAGACGTGTTCGACTTCGAATTGGCCGACAACGACATGGACGTGCTCAACGGACTCCACGACGGCGCCCGGGTGCTGCACGACCCACTGACATTCCTCGGTACGTAATCGGACCGCAGGGCGTAACCGGGCGACCGTGCGTGACTCGGTGCTCGGGCCGGGGCTCAGGACTTGGAACATTTTTTAGTCAGCCTTGCGACCGAACAGCTTCCTGCCCAACCAGACCACCGGGTCGTAGCGGTGACCGGCTACCCGCTCCTTCATTGGGATGATGGCGTTGTCGGTGATCGTGATGCCCTCCGGGCAGACCTCGGTGCAGCACTTGGTGATGTTGCAAAATCCCAGGCCGGCGTCGTCCTGCGCCCAGTCGCGCCGGTCGGCGGTGTCCAGCGGGTGCATCTCGAGTTCGGCGAGCCGGATGAACATCCGCGGGCCGGAGAAGCTCTTCTTGTTCTCCTCGTGGTCGCGGATCACGTGGCAGACGTCTTGGCACAGGAAGCATTCGATGCACTTGCGGAACTCCTGGGAGCGCTCCACATCCTGCTGGAACATCCGGTACTGGCCGGGCTTGCGGTCTTTCGGGGCCTTGAACGCGGGAACCTGCAATGCCTTCTCGTAGTTGAGCGAGACGTCGGTGACCAAGTCGCGGATCACCGGGAACGTCCGCATCGGTGTCACGGTGACGGTCTGGTCCTGTGCGAACGTCGACATCCGGGTCATGCACATCAGCCGCGGGTAACCGTTGATCTCCGCCGAACACGATCCGCACTTGCCGGCTTTGCAGTTCCAGCGCACCGCCAGGTCAGGTGTCTGGGTCTGCTGTAACCGGTGGATGACGTCGAGCACCACCTCGCCCTCGTTGACCTCGACGGTGAAGTTCTGCAACTCCCCGCCGTCGGCGTCTCCGCGCCAGATTCGCAACTGTGCGTCGTATGTCATGGGCGCTGCTCCTCCTCATCGCTTCGCTCTGCATCGTCGTCAGCGCTAGTCATCTAGCTCTCCGTCCCGGATGATCGGCCAGCTCCTGGTCGGTGTAGTACTTCTCCAGCTCGGAGATTTCGAAGAGGCCCAGCAGGTCTTCGCGCATCCCGGACTGCGCCTCGCGGGTGATGTCGACGTCGGCAATCGCGCGCCCGCCCGAGGTTCGGCAGACCAGCAGCGTCTTGCGCCAGTTCGAATCCATGCCCGGGTGGTCGTCGCGGGTGTGCCCGCCCCGGCTCTCCGTGCGCTGCAGGGCCGCCTTGGCCACGCATTCGCTGACCAGCAGCATGTTGCGCAAGTCGATGGCCAAGTTCCAGCCGGGGTTGTATTCCCGCCGGCCTTCGACGGTCAGGTTGGCGAACCGGGCTTTGAGCTCCTCCAGTTTGACCAGGGCCTGCTCGAGTTCACCGGCGTTGCGGATGATGCCGACCAGGTCGTTCATCGACTGCTGCAGCTCGGTGTGCAGGGTGTAGGGGTTCTCCGGTTTGCCGCCGCCGGACCCGTCCAGCGGCGCGAGCGCCAGCTTGGCCGCAGCGGCCAGCGCGCCGGTCGAGATCGAGGGCCGGCCGCTCAGCGACCGCACGTACTCGGCCGCGCCCAGCCCGGCCCGGCGACCGAACACCAACAGGTCGGAAAGGGAATTGCCGCCGAGCCGGTTGGAGCCGTGCATCCCGCCGGAGCACTCGCCGGCGGCGAACAGCCCGGGGACCACGGCTGCACCGGTGTCCGGGTCGACCTCGATTCCGCCCATCACGTAGTGGCAGGTCGGTCCGACTTCCATCGGCTGTTTGGTGATATCGACCTCGGCCAGCTGCATGAACTGGTGGTACATCGACGGCAGCCGGCGTTTGATCTCCGCGGGCGCCAACCGAGACGCGATGTCTAAGAACACTCCGCCGTGCGGCGAACCCCGGCCGGCTTTCACCTCGGCGTTGATCGCCCGGGCCACCTCGTCGCGGGGCAACAGGTCCGGGGTGCGCCGGGCCGAGTCGTTGTCCTTGAGCCACTGGTCGGCTTCTTGCTCGGTCTCGGCGTACTGGCCTT
>NZ_JBYCKY010000676.1:0-8308 GCF_057473605.1 Mycobacterium sp. TH-M82
GCTGGCGACCAGCGGAGCGAGGTCTTCGGCAGAACAACTGGCGAAAATGTCCATCGCCGCGAGTTCGTCGGTACCCAAACTCAGTTCGGCCACTGTGACATCCCGGGCATCCCGAACACTGCGCTCACCGCCATCAACTGCTCCGCTGTCGGCACGGTGCAAGGTTATGGCCCGCGCCGGGGCCGGGCAATCGGTGGCCGTCGCGATTCCCAGCCGATTGCCGCCGAAAGTCAGCCCGCGACTGCGGGTGTTCTTCGCATTCATCTGGCGCCTACGAAGCCGGCCAGGCAGCGGTGCGGCTGACCCGCCACCGAACCCCCCTTGACCGGTGATACGCTTCGCCGGCGGCATCTACCTGGACTGCCACGACCCCACTCACCACGGCGTACTTCCGTGTCATCCGCAGCTGACGACGCGCCGCACTCTGACGTCGGCGAAGTAACGCTCGGCGAGTTCGTAGTCGGCGTCGTCGTGCAGCACCGTCAGGCCCTTGGCGGCCGCGGTGCCGCAGACCAGCAAGTCGACCACCGACAGGGCACGCGCCGCGCCCACGCCGGCTAGGCGATGCTGGGCGGCGTCGATCCACGGCCACACCGATTTCGGCACCGGCACGTCGGGGTAGAGGCCGGCGAACATCTGGTTCATCTGATCGAACTCGCCGGCGTTGCGCGCCGATCGGCGGAACTCGACCCGCTGTGGATCACACGACCCGACGGCCCCGCTGAGAACCGGCAGCGTCCAAGCCTCGGTGCGTTCCGGTTCGCGTTGCAGGCGCCAGACCGCCGAGGAATCCACCAGAAACGAGATCACCTCACCGCGCCCGCTTGGCTGTCTTCTCGTCGGCCCGCGCCGAAAGCCACCCCTGGTAGTCCCAGTCCTTCGCCTGTTCGCGGGACCGGGTCAGTACCTCGACGCGGGCGAACCGCTGAACGTAATCGCGCAGCGCCAGGTTCACGGCTTCCTTTTTGGTGTGCACCCCGGCGATACGCATGACCTCGGCCAGCGCCTCGTCGTCGAGGTCGATCTGGGTCACCGCCACGATGGCCTCCCGGTGTCGAGTGATGTCGGTAATGTATCGATCAATCGTATGTCACCAACATCGCGCTGCTCGTCATCCGGTCACCGCCGCAGTGTCGCTGCGGGCAGCTGGCGGGAGAAGCGCCGAATCAAGTGAAGAGGGGGCCGACTTCGGGAGGTGCCCCGCAAACCCATCACCGCCGATTGACTCGGTGAACGCCTCCGCGCCCGAGGCATCAGTGCCCAAGCCGGACGCCGGGCTGCCCATATCAACCTGCCTCCCCAACGCACGGTTTCCGCAGGTCGCCTGCTGAGCCGCTGCGGCAATAAAAGCGGCTGAGGAAGCTCCTCCGGCACGCGACAGCCAACCAAGATTCATCAGCTAAATGAACAGCACAAGCTGACCAGTCATCAAACCCCGTGGAGCTAAGGGGAATCGAACCCCTGACCTACTCGATGCGAACGAGTATCGTTGGGCCAGATTTTTGGCTCTAGCTGGCGTTTCTCCTGGCAGGCCAGGACTCCTTGTCCTGGGGTTTTTGAGGTGAGCGCGCTCTCCTGCGGCATATTTGCGGCACATGAGCGGTAGCAGGGCGGGCCAGCGAACTAGCATCATCATGCTGCGCACCTGCGTATATAGGACGCACCTGCAGTTATCAATGATAACTGCATCCCCTGCGTGTTATCCTCACCCCCGCGGGTCAATCGTTGACCTGCGGAAGATCCGAAGGACCACTAAACATGGAACAACTCGATTCAGTCTTGGAGACCCATCGGAAGGTAGTCGAGGAGGGGTACCGGCGCGATGCCACCACTCTGCGCTACGACACGTACGCGATCACGACCTTGCGCGGCGGCGTCGGTAAATCGACGTTGTCATTCAATCTCTCGTACGAGCTGGCCCGGTTCCACTCGATTCTGATTGCCGACCTCTGTGCGCAGATGAACTTGACCGAGACCCTGCTTGACGATTTTTCACCCAAGGTCGACGTTGTAAAGTCGCTTGAGCCGGTGCTTCTTGGGCCAGCGTTTGGGACTGCGCCTAGTGATCCGACCTATCGGGTCTCGACCTATTGTGAAGCATTCAAGGTTGTCAAGGATGCGTTTCTTATTCCGGGGTCGGCAGAGATGTTTGCATTTCCGTCACAGCTGTACCAACAGCTGCAGACAGCCCACTCCGGTGGCCGCACGGAGGCCGTAGGTGCACTTCTTGAATCCTTACGGGGAGTGCTCAAAAAACAGGCTCAGCAGTGCGGCACCGAGGTGGTCTTGATGGATACGAGCCCCTTCTACTCCGGCGGCACACACCTAGCATGGTGTGCTGCAGATGCGGTAATTATTCCGGTGCGCGTCGATGAGCATTCTCTAGATTCATTAGAATTGACGTTGGATATGATGTCGAATCCGAACAAGGATTTTCAGCAGTGGAATTCACGGTCCGGAGGACGTGAGACTCCGCGAGTGGCGGCCATTGTGATGACTATGGTCGGTTCAAAGAGCCGAATTCGATCGACACCCGACCGTGCATCTTGCATGTACATCGAGCGTGCCATCGAGATTTCGAACCACTACCCGAAGCTGTTCGATTCCGAGGATCCATCCGAATACATTGTCGTAACTGATGATTTTATGTCGTCCGGGCGAATCAGCGGTGCGAAGAGCATACCCATCGCCGACCTCAAAATCGGTTCGTTTCACACCGTGGAAGGCAAGCGCCTACAAGTCAATTCGTCAGTGACCAGGTACCAGAACGAGTTATCGTACCTGACCAGCATCCTCTGAACCCAAGTGCCGCCATAGCCGGGAGACCCGATACATTCTGTGACTATCCGAGACCCCGGATGTAAGCCACTCGGCCCGCGATGGCGGCGGTGAGGTTCCGCGTCGAGACCTCCGGCATTGGCTCGGCATGGATGCCCTCGCCTTTGACGGTGGAGATCAGGCAGGTCGCATCGTAGAGGCGTTCACGTACCAGCCGATCGAACAGAATGCTGTATCGATCGGTGTAGGAGGACCGGTCGAACACGGGGTCAGTCGGATACAGCGGTCGGCCCTGGTCTCGCACGGGGCTTGTGGACTTGGGGGCGTGCTCGATCACGAACACGAAGCCCAGCCACGGACGGACCGAACCGACGTAACCAGCCTCATACGCCCGCCAGAGGTCCACCGCGCTCCCGATGGATTCCTCCGTCCGGTTGTTGAAGTTGTTTCCGAACGAGCCGGATTGCGACTTGCATTCGATGGCGGCCACCAAAGTGTTGCCGAGTGTAACCACGATGTCCCAATTCTTCGCCCGCCGGTAGAAGCCAGGCAACGGCAATATGCCGGTACGCCGGAGTTCGGCGCCCAGCGCGACCAGCGGCGCGAACTGGTCGGCGATCACATCCTGCAGCGCCGTCAGGTGCTGGCCACCGGTGACCGACCCGCGAGTGCCCGCATCGACTTTGCCGGACTCGATTTGCTTCTGCGTCTGTAGGTCACGCCCTGCCCAGAACGCTCGGATCGCGGTGTCATAGTCCTCGAACGTCGCCGTCACGCAGCCGCCAACAGCTCGAACTCGGCCGGGTCGATGCCGTACGCCTGCGCCGCTGCTCGGGTGGCCGCCTCGGCGTCGCGGGCACGGAACGCGCCCCGCAACGACTCGGCCAGCGACTGGCTGATGCTCTCCCACTTAGGAACCCGAATCTGCTTGAGATACTGAGCCTGGAACCGCAAGGTCCCTCCTCGCATCCGCACGCAGTAAGCCTCGATGTACGCCTGGGCGATCCGGCTCAACAGCAGGCCACCAAGCACCTCCATGTCCCAGGTGTCGGAGACCACGTAGTAGAGGTTGTGGTGCGGGTAGTGTCCGCCCGGCTCAAGCACCGGATGGATGTGCGCCTTCATGTCCTGCAGCAACAGCTTCGGACGGGCTGTGAGGGCTGGGTTCAGCTTGTCGATGGTGCGGTACCACGCCGCCGGCGACTTCCGCGCAACGAACCGCTCCCGCAGCGCCGGATGATCGGACAGGTATGCGGCCAGGCGGGGGTAATCACCAAGGGGCACCAGGGATCCGTCGTCGGCCCACGGATTCACCAGATAGGTGCCGCCCCACTCGAACCGACCGGAGGCGAGGTCGCGCTGCGTGGCCAGCGGCACCAGGCGTTCCCACTCCACCACGTCCGATTCGGTGGTCACGTACACCTTGTCGGCGCCGGTGGCGATGCCGATGCCGACCCGCGTCCCGGTCCGTGGATCATGCAACGGACCGAAGTGGTTGTTCAGGTGTTCGATGAGCGCCAGCCGCGCCGGGGAGCCGGTCGGCCACAATCCGTCGCCGGAGAACCAGTGCGGCAGCCGGTGAGCCACAACACCGGTACCGGTGTATTCGGTGCACGCATCGTCGGCCATCGCCGCCACGAGTCGCCGCGCAGTGGCCTCCCCAAACTCCGCGGTGGTGTCCGCTACGACGGCTGGTCCCTGCGGGGTGTTGGCGATGACTGTGATCGCGGGATACGCCGATACCTGCGCCTCAAAAGCGTCCACGTCGTGCATCTTCCAGGCGTGCTCGACGGCGAACCTGCGGGCGACGAGCTCCCGCAGCGCGGCCCCGTACTGGTTGTGCATCCAGCGGTCGGCGCAGATGAAACCAAGCCGCCCCTCCGGCTTGAGAGTCCGTAGCGCCCGCTCGATGAAGCCGACATACACATCGCACCGGCCGCGCATCGTCGGCCACGTTCGCCGGTACTCGGCGGCGAGACCGGCGGCCAGATCATCGTGGCGAATGTAGGGCGGGTTGCCGATAACCATATCGGCACCCGGAACGTCAGAGTCGGAGTCTAGGCCGGTCCCCAGCAGCAGGAAATCTCCGTTCTGCACCCACTGCTGCGCGAGGTCGGCGGCTACCTGATGCGATGCGCCCGCGCCGACCACCAGGTCGCGGCACAGTCGTCTGGACGCCGCGACGTGCTGAGCCTGCAGGTCGTACGCACGGATGCTGCCGGACAGGCCCGGGAGGTCGTGGCCGTAGGCCAGGGCGCTAGCCGTCAGCCGTTCGATGGCCGGCCCGAGGAACGCACCCGAACCGCACGATGGTTCAACCATCTGGAGCGCGGCGAGGTCACGGTCAGCCGTGTACCCGGTGAGGTCCAGAAGCGTGGCAACCACCCACCGGCGGGTGAACACCTCGCCATAGCTGGGCATGTTCTCGGCGGCCGGAGCACCCACGGCGGCAACTCTATAGAAGCGAGCGGGCTGGAGGCGGACCGACACGAGGTGGGCTGTGGATAGCAGCAAGGGACATCACGCAGACGTGTCCGAAGCAGCTAACTCGAACTCGCCCTGGCCGGGCACCCTTCCCCTCCTTCGTGATCGCGATAGGTATGAAGTACCAATCGGGCGGCAGCCGTTGCTCGTTTTCCCCGGTCGCGCCGTTGGGGCCTATCTCGAAGTAGGGGGCTGCTCGTACGGCGAGTTGAGGATCGGATTGTCGATCGGCTCACTCACGGGGACGGTCCTTTCTCTGGCGTCTTGACGCTGAGGATAGGCCAACTCCCGGACATACCGTAGGTTCTCGTGGTGGCCGAATCCGATAGCCCGCAACTCGCCGAACTTGCCGGGCTGATCGCCGAACGCAATGCTGTCGACGACCGCATCGCTCGCCTGCTCGACCGACCCACAAACGTCGGCGCGATGGGCGAGTGGATAGCCGCCCGAATCTTCGACATCGAATTGGAGACGGCGGCGAACAACGCGGGCTTCGACGGACGGTTCGTCGGTGGGCCGTTTGCTGGCAGGACCGTGAACGTGAAGATGTACACCCGACAGGAGCGGGTACTCGACATCAATCCGCACGCACCGTTGGACTACTACCTGGTGTTCAGCGGACCGGCTGGGGCGCCCGCGTCATCACGTGGCACCACCCGCCCATTCTGCATCGACCGGGTCTTCCTGTTCGACGCCCACGGATTTCACGATGAGCTGGAACGCCAGGGTGTGCAGGTCGGCATCGCCACCAGCGTCCGCGCCGCCCGGTGGGCCGCAAGTGAGATCTACCCGCAATCGAGCAACCCGCTCGTCGCCACCACCGCGGTGCAGCGTGCCCAGCTCGCGATGTTCAGTGGTGGCTAACTTGACGGGCCCCTACGGGTACGCGGCATGCCGCCACCGGCCGCCACCTGGCTTCGGTGAAAACCCCCACCGGACGCAAACGCCCGCCACGTCCCCGTGCTTCATCGGGTCGCCGCCTAGGTGAGCACCTGGCCGGTTGCGGGTCAGTACTTAGGTCGCTATCGGGTGACAGGCGGGTGCTGTCCGAGTCGGCCCCTGGCCCCATACGGGTCGCGATCGATACGGCCTCGTCAACCGGTTGGTGAACGGTCGAAGATAACGAGGGCTGCAACCGCATACATAGAAAACACCTGGTCGGTGTGAGCGCGACGTGTCTGTACGGCAATCTTTCCGGTAGGGCCAGCGGGACTATCGCTGCGGCGACCGCCGGTGGCACCCAACCCCCTGCCGCGTACCGAGTGGGCAGGCCGATCCCGCATCCTGCAACCGCCATCACACCGATGCGGACATCGGGCTCCCCTAACTCGTGAACATCACGCAGCAAACACCTACCGGCCGGAAATCGATGGCCAACGGTCCCGACGCGGCTTCGCCCCGTTCCGCGCACAGCTCGGCTGCGCACGATACGGCGCAAGCCTGATCGCGATACGGCGGCTCCACGCTCGCCTGCCCCACGCACCGGATACGCGGTCCGATGTCGAGTGCCGACCAACGATACGGAAGCAGCACGTCCTGCGATTCGTCGGCCTCAGCCGACCGGGTCGCGTTCTGGCGACAAAAGCTAGCTTCACCACGGGCTACTTCGGAAACTGCCGACCGGCGCATCGTCACCGTTTCCCGCTACGGACGCCGATACGACAGCAGCTACGAGGCGCGGTACGACGTTTGCTACGCGAGGCGCTACGGGGTCAATCGGATTTCGATACGGATACTGCGGTGGTAGGGCGCTGACCCGAACCGGAAGGACGTAGCCCGCACATGCAGACCATTCAATATGACCGTGGAGAGTTGTCTGGCCAGCAATGGTGCAGCGCTGTGCCGTTGCACCCCGACCACCTCGGCATCAACCCTCTTCCAGCGTCGGCAGCCCGTCCAGACGCACGGCCTTTGTCCGCCGTCGACGCTACCTTGGAGAACATGACATACCGGGGCGTTCGGGGCGGCGTCGAGGACCGCTGGTACAAGCGCGTCCGCCACCCGGACGGCACCGTCACCAAGGAACCCTCCCGCAGCCACGGCGTAAAGAGCAGATGGAAGGCCCGCTACGTCGACGCGGAGTGCACCGAACGCTACAAGGTGTTCGAAGTCAAGCGCGAGGCCGAGGCGTGGCTGCGCGACAAGCTGGCGGAAGTCGCCGCCGGCACTCACATCGATCCGGCCAAGGGCAAAGTGACGGTCGAGGACGTACACACCGCCTGGGCGGCCGCACAGGGCCACATCGCCAAGAAGACCGTGGCCACTAGGACCACCGCGTGGACCAACCATGTCAGGCCGCACTGGGCCAAGATCCCGGTCGCGGAAGTAACGACGGGCGGCATCCGATCCTGGGTCGCGAAGCTGGTGAACGACGGCACGGGAGTGCCAACCATCGAGAACGCCTTCCATGTGTTCCGCAGCGTGCTCAACACCGCAGTAGAGGACGGTCGCATCCCCCGCAACCCGGCCGACGGGGTGAAGCTCCCGAAACGTCTGCACGCCGACCGCGGCTACCTCAGCCACACCCAGGTGCTCGCTTTGGCCGGCGCGTGCGGCGACGACGGCACTGTGGTGAGGTTCCTGGCCTACACCGGGCTGCGGTGGGGCGAGATGGCCGCGCTGCGGGTTGGCGACTTCGACATGCTGCGGCGCCGGGTGTCGGTCAGCCGGTCGGTCACCGAGGTCAACGGGCTCGACTGGCGCCAGCCAAAGAACCACGAACGCCGCAGCGTGCCGTTCCCCGCCGCACTCACCGACGACCTCGCCGCCCTGATGACGGGCAAGGCCCGCGAGGATCTGGTGTTCACCGACACCCGCGGCAACGTGCTGCGCAACTCCAACTGGCGCAGCCGTGTGTTCGCCCCCGCTGTGACCGCCTGCCAGGAATCCGACGACACCTTCCCGGTAATCACGCCGCACGATTTGCGCCACACCGCGGCCAGCCTGGCCAAAGTGCGCGGAATTGCATCTGATGCATCATTCGGCGGTTTCGGTGATCGAGTTGTCGCACGGGACTTGGGGTTTGGGGAGTCGTTCGCGGCGTGGC
>NZ_JBYCKY010000677.1:0-4783 GCF_057473605.1 Mycobacterium sp. TH-M82
GAGCGAACTGCGCACGGAGAAGCCTTGAGGGTATGCCGTAGGACCCGGGTTCGATTCCCGGCAGCTCCACTTTGGGGTATTTGCACTACCTGCCAGCGGATATGTGCAAAACCCAGCGGTAAATCGCTCCATCGAGAAAGCCCCTGCCGGTGATCGTCGGAAGTGGTTTTCTCGTAGGTTCGCGGGCGCCGTATGGTTGCCATGCGGCCGGTCGAGAGCGTTTTTCGCTCACCGTGCGACGGCCTGTGGCTCCCCGGCGAGGGGAGCTTTATCGAGTGCTGGCGGCTTCAGCGGCCGGGCCGACAAGCGGTGGCCCGTGAGCGTTCGGCAGGTACGAAGCCACGGTTTTCCCCCGTCTCCTGCGGTCGCGTAGTAGCGGTGGCCGGCAGGTGACGGCTCGCGGCTTTTTCGCCAGGAAAGCATCGATCACGCGAATGTTGGTACCGCACAAAAGGAAGCTGGTGTACAGCCATTGGATCGTGTAGCCGCGAGCACGGCGAAGCCCAGGGCTGCCCAGCGCGGAGTGAGCGTCGTTCTTGACGATCCCGTTCAGCCCTTCGACGGTATTGCGCGGTGTGTGGTACAGCTCGTACCACTCCTTGCTGCGGTAGGGCACCGCCTGTCCATGCTTGAGGCCCGTCTCGGGTCCGAAGGCGGTGCTCTCGGAGTTGGTGCAGATCCGGTCGGGATGTGTCGGCGGGTCAACGATGTGAGTCCGCAGCTTGGCTGCTTTCCTGCCTTTTCTCGGTTTGAGCGGGCAGTCGACGGTCGCCGATGGGCCGGCCGCCGGGCAGCGCATCTGGACGACGCCGTTGTGGTCGGCCCGGCTTTTCACCTGGAGCTGGTAGTCGCGGCGGGAGTCGATCAGGTCCCGGTAGACCGAGTAGACCGAGTCGTCGATGCTTCCGTCGAGGTGGTTGATGCTTGTGTTGACGAGAGCCTTGGGCATGGCTGGGCAGTACCAGGTTCCCTCTACCTGTATGGCGCCGGCGTGTTGATCCTGGATGCCGAGCTGAGTCTTCTTCAAGTCGGCTACGAGCTTGTAACCCAATGCTTTCAGCGGCCCCTGGAGTTTTTCGACGCTGGCGCTGGGCAGGTAGGCGCGGTCGGCGACAAAGTAGTTGACTGGCAATCCCCGGGACACGATCTCTTCGGCGCACACCATGGCGTTCTCGGCGACCCGCCCGGACGGCCGCTCCAGCGACATCGACAGCGCAAGTGGTGGAACCGGACCGGACACGGTGGGGTCCTTGGACATGACCGCGATGGTGGCCTCGTAGGCGTAGACGACTTTGTCCCGGGTTCTGGAGAAGCGTTTGTTGTCGGCGTGATCGTCGGCTTCACGGACATACCATCCGGCGTCGAATTCCGGACTACAGGTGGACTCGGGGTCGCGTTGTACGCTGCGCGGGGTGCCTCGGGTGCCCCATACCGGCACGGCGGTGCCGTCCACACAGATCGTCCCCTTCCATGCCGAACGGACCTCCGCCGGAAGGGCGCGGTAGACGGTGTGTAAGAGCTGGTTGGTAACCCAGCTTGTGCGCCGGAGTTTTTCGGCGAGTTCGGCGGACATAGTTTCGCGGAGCGTACGCCGCCGCCACACCTCGGCGTTGGGCAGTCGGCGTCCGGTGGAGAACGGTGCAGAGTCGATCACGTCGACCAGGCGGCGGATGGCGCGCCGCAGATTCGTATACACATCGCGGTGGGCGCGGTGCCCGATCTCATCCGGCAGTTGCAAGAGTTTCCGGCTGGGGCGGTTCAGGCGAGAGCACACGGTGTTAGCAAGCTCGGTGATGAGCAGCGGCTCGCCGGCGATGGCGTGGGCCATGTGCAGGATCAGCACCTGCCGGTCGGTGAACATCGCGGGCCGTCCACCGCGCATTCCGTGTCCAGGATCATCGTCGCGGCGCCATGCTGCGAGTTTTTCCACCACGCCGGAACAGTCGATGATCTCCGCGGCGAGCTGCACCGTGTTCGCGCTGTGTGTGCCTTTGAATGTTCGTGCCGGGCAACGTGTCTCGTGAGGGAACAACGACGCACAGCGCCGCTCCAATCTCTCGTCTTCACGCACCGTTGCACCGGACATGTAGTTATCCCGCCCCGCGTAGCAGGGACCGTGCGCGGGCGAGGTCCACGGCGGGAAGGTAGGAGACACAGCGGGCGAAAGCGTCGAAGCCCTGTACCCCGGCGGCGTCAAGTAAGGCCCTGGCGGGGACACCTGCGGCCAGATGTCCGGTGATCCAGGTCGTCCGCATCCGTGCGGTCGACGGAGACGCATGGTCGCCCTTCTTCGTGAAGTGGTTGATCACGTTCGGGTTGGGACGGCCCGCGCCAAGGCGGAATGCGAATGTCTCGGGGTCGGTGCTGGAGTGCGCCAGTGCGATCAGATCGGGTTCCCAGGTGGCGAGCACCGGAACGGCCCGTGCTCGGCCAGCGACGACATGGACGAGTACGCCGTCGTCATCGACGGTGATGTGGCCGTGCCGGACATTACCGATCTCCCCGCCGGTGAGTCCGGCGCCCAGCCCGAGTGCCAGCAGAACTTTCGTGTCCATTCGCCGGGCGGCGGTCGGTTGTCCGGCAGCCCACGAGCGCCACGCCGCTTGCTCAACGGGGGAGTAGGGGCAGATGGTGTTTTCCCGATTCAGTCCCGGTAGACCGGTGCTCTGATGTTCCGGGGCCAAAACCTCACCCATCCGTAACAGACGGGACCGGTAAGTGCCCCGCGTTGACTTCGAAAGTTGGGCGCAGTCCTGCTCGATGAACATACCGACGACAGGACGCCGGAACACCACGTCGGGCTCCAGCGGCAGCCCACGGCGATATGCCCACACCGTCAGCCGTGACACCAGCCGTGTCATCACCCGGGTGGAGCAGGGCGTGCGTCCCTCGCAGCCGGCTACCGCTGCCAGGACGAAACCTTCGATCACCGCCCACTCGTCAGCGGGCAGGTTCGGCGCCCAGCGTCCAACCGCGACCGGGCGTCGGTCACGAGACGCGACCTCTTCAATGCTCATCGCGAGGCCCGCAGCCGTGGCGCTTCGTGCCACGGCACCGGTCACACGGTGATGCGACACGCCGGTACGCGCGGCGTTGTGAACGTGTTTTCGGACATGCTAGACTCATGAATAGACCTCCAGACGGTCTGCGTTGTACGTTTCCGGGTTCCGACCCGGTCCGCTTTTCGAGTTGTACCTCGGAAGCGGCGATAGAAGGGCCGCGATGTCGTGGTATGGACCACCACTCGCGGTCTTTTTCGTTACCCGATCATGACCTCCAGAATCGAATCTCAAATTGAGAGCATATCAGTCCAGGGTTGTGCTCACTTGATTTATAATTCGATTTGAGCGTGTCGCCGGGACCGGAAGGGGGCGGTGTGCCCGTCTCTTCAGCGAGGGCTTTCGACGGCGCCGTGCTACGCCGGGCGCGCGAGGCCGCAGGGCTTTCCCGCGCTGAGTTCGGCCAGCTGATCGACACCGACGCCGAGATGGTGAGTCTGTGGGAGGAGCACGGCGTCACGCCGACTCCCAGTCGTATCAAGCGGATCGCCGAAGCGGCAGGAATTCCAGTCGACAACCTCTACCGGCTCCCCGCAGGCGTCTCTCCACTCGTCGCGATGCGGACGAAGGCTGGCCTGAGTCAACGGGCTCTCGCCCAGCGTGTCCAGGTGTCGCAGGCGTTCATATCGAGACTGGAGCGGGGGACCGCCGAGCTGACACCCGAACTGGCGCAGTCCATCGCCGACACTGTCGGCGCGAGCGCCGAGGAAGTCGAAGCCGCGATAGCCAAGCCTGTCCGTAACTCCGGCCCCCAGAACGACGAGGCGACGTACGTTAGCCGCGATGAACCGCCCAGTGTTACTGCACGGGGTCCCGGTTCCACGGTGCACATCGTTCTCGTCTATCTCCTGGAATACGAAGACGACGTGCTGGTGCGTCATTCCGAGCAACCGGCTTTGGTGCACTCCCCGCGGGGCTTCCGGATCGAAGGCGGTGACTCCGCCAGTACCAAGGCATTGGCTGACCGGACGTTGTCGTGGCTTGCCGCCGACGTGCCCGGCCCACACCTGAAGCGCCTGAACTTCGTTCAGCACTACGAGGCGCGGATCGTCATGGACGGCGAGCCGGTATACGCCCTGCGTCGGCAGTATCCCGGGGACGACGGGCGAAATATCGTGTTCGACTCCCTCGCAACCCTGCTCACCCCGCAATGGCCGAATCCCGTGACCGGGGAAGACGACCCCGCCGTCAAAGCCACACTGCGGCGTGAGTTGTTCACCTTCCTGCCCGAAGCCGCGGAAGATGTGGGGCGACTGTTCATCGCCGCCGAACCCACTGACACCTGGGAATGGTTGCGTGACCAGGTGCCGCCGTCCTACGGCGCGCTGGCCGTGGTGTTCGCCGACCCCGACATTCCGCCCGGTGTGCATTTGCTCGTCGTCGCCGACGACGCTGTCAAAGCGAACACCCGGCGCCCTGACGGCTCCAAACCGAACCGGGGGTTCGTCGCCGTGTCCGGTCTCGGGATCACCGGCGGCACCACGCTAGGTGAAATCGCGCGACGGCTTGCGGACCGTTGACGTCTTCACGGCCGATACGGGGGGGCGGGGTTGCGGTGGTGGCGTGTGCCGACAAGTGACGCTGGCATCGCCAAAAGTGAAGCGAATCACCGGGGTGGTTCGTTTCACCGCTGCCTGGCAAGGGAGTGGCCACGATCAACATCTCGGAGTCGCTGGTTATCGCGACACGGCAACTCCCGTGATTGCTCATCCCCGCTCAATGCA
>NZ_JBYCKY010000678.1:0-1120 GCF_057473605.1 Mycobacterium sp. TH-M82
GGATCAAAGACGAGGCCACCCACGTCGAGTCGACGGCGGCGAACTGCCCGAACACCAGAATGGTGCTCGGCGGCTTCTCTCAGGGCGCAGCCGTGACAGGTTTCGTGACCTCGCCTTCTGTTCCGCCGGAAGTGCCTGCCGAGTTCGTACCGTTCATACCGCAGCCGATGCCCTCAGAGGTGGCTAGCCACGTCGCTGCGGTAGCGCTGTTCGGGGCGCCGTCCAACGAGTTCCTGCGCCAGGCCGGTGCGCCGCCGGTCACGATCGGGCCGCTGTATGCGCCCAAGACCATCGAGTTGTGCGCTCCCGACGACACCATCTGCAATGGTGCTCCCGCCGGGCCGCCGAACGTCGCGCACGCAATGTATACGGTCAACGGCATGGTCGGTCAAGCGGCGGATTTCGCCGCGAGTCGCCTCTGAGTCGGTACTGCCCTTTGCAAACACGATGACTCGGGTGGTCATAGCTCAACGGTGCGCCGATCATGGTGCGGTGGGTTGGCGGCGTCGCGCCGTTGGTGCCCAGTGGTTGGTTACTGCGTGTGGTGCAGGAAGTCGTCGAGCCAGCGCTCAACCTGGCGCATACATCCTGGCTCGACGCTGCCGGCACGGCCATTGATTCGCTTATGGCTGATCGTGCGGGGCTGTTCGGTCATCGCCCATGTCGGTTTCGGCAGTCGTAGGTTCGCGCCGGCGAGCCGGACGTGGTGGGCCCAATTGCGATCTCGCGTGGTGGCCGGCACGACGATGACCAGTTCGGGTACGGCTGCGAGATAGCCGCGGGAGGCCACGACGACCGCGGGCCGCGTCCCGTGTTGTTCTCTGCCCACGGTCGGGTCGAGCTGTACCCAGACCACGTTTCCCGGACTGAGGTCGCTCACCGGTCGAGGCCGTCGGCGTCTACGGCGGCCCAGTCCTCGGTTTCTTCGCGCCAGCTGTCTAGGTCTTCCTCAGAAGCGTCGCGGTAGGCGGCGGCGACGGCCGCTAGACGTTTGTTGCGTTCGTGGGATTCGATCAGCGACTGCAGAAACGCATGAGCAGTGAGTCCCTCGTCGGCTGCATAAGCCGCGATCCGGTCCCGTAGCGTCTTGGGCACCTTGATGGTCGTTACGTCGGGCATA
>NZ_JBYCKY010000679.1:0-1060 GCF_057473605.1 Mycobacterium sp. TH-M82
GGTCGCTGGTGTAGTTGGCCAGGCAGTGCCCGCGCAGCTGCGGGAAGTTCGACGTCGCCAGGTCACGCGGGCGCCAACCGGGCACCCAGGTGTCCAGCGTGACGACGATGGCTCGGTAGCCGGACCTCTCGGCGCGCTGCACCACGCTGGCGGCCAGCTCGCGGTCTTTCGGCGTGTACAGCTGGAAGAAGCCCGGCGTGTCACCGAACTCGGTGACGATGTCCTCCAGCGAGTCGGCGGTGAGGGTGGACACCACCATCGGCACTCCGGTGATCGCGGCGGCGCGGGCGGTGGCCAGGTCGCCGTGCCCGTCTTGGCCGCAGATGCCGATGACGCCGATGGGTGCCATGAACACTGGCGACGGCAGCGTCATCCCGAACAGCTCCACCGACAGATCGCGTTCGGCTGCCCCGACGAACATCCGCGGGATCAGCCCCCAGCGGTCGAACGCGGTGACGTTAGCCCGCTGGGTGTGCTCGTCGCCGGCGCCGCCGGCGACGTAGGACCACACCCACGGCGGCATCGCTGCGGACGCCTTGGCCTGCAGTTCGGAATAGGTCATCGGCAGCGACGGCACCACCCCGGATAGTCCCTGCAGGTAGATCTCGAACTGGTAGTCCCCGAATGCCATGTGCCCTACCCTGCCAGACGCATCAGCCGGCCGCCTCGGTGTCCTGCTCGCTACGGGCGAGTTCCTTCTTCCACTGGCGGAACGTCTCCTCGGTGCGCCCGCGGCGCCAGTAACCGGAGATCGACGACCATTTGGCCTCCACGCCGCGTTGCTTGCAGACGTAGGGGCGAAGGTTGTGCATGACGGCCTGGGCCTCACCGTGGATGAAGGCCTGCACCTGGCCGGGCAGCCACAGGGCGGTGGTGACCGCCTCGACCAGCGGCGCGTGGTCACCGGCGCGGTCCTGGCCGACCAGGTCGGCCCGGCCGCCGCGGTAGATCCAGTTCAGCTGCACCGACGGCGGCACGGTGAGCTCGGTTTCATGTTCGGGGCCGGCGATCTCGATGAAAACCTTGCCGGTGGCGTCGGCCGGCATCGCTTCCAGCGCGG
>NZ_JBYCKY010000680.1:0-3848 GCF_057473605.1 Mycobacterium sp. TH-M82
CAACTGCGGTGGCTGGGCCTGGAGGGGCGGCACGACCCGGTCGACGAGCTCGAACAACCGGTGTTCGCCTGGAAGTAGGTCAATCCGCGCGATGCCGTTCGAGGTAGGCGCAGATCACCTCGACGAGCGCCCGCTGTTCGCGGGTGGTGTCGACCGGTATGCCGGCGACGAGCTGAGAGACCACCAGCCCGCGCATCGCCGCCCAGATCAGGTCCCCGATCGCGGACGCGTGCGGGCTGTCGAGGCCCGCGGCGACGTCGCGGCTCAGGTCGTTGACGGCTTGCTGCAACCGGCGCAGGTGCCGGGTGGCGCGCCGGTCGCGCCGCGCCCTGGTGGCGATCAGGATCTCCAGCGACGCCCGCGTCGTCGGGCTGGAGAACACCTGCCAGGCCGCGTCGATGACCAGGCGCACCCGCTCGTGGCGGGTGGCGCCCGCCGTGGCGGGCGGCAGGGTGCGCAGGGCGCCGACGAGTTCGGCCAGCCCGCGGTCGGCGACGGCCATCAGCAGGCCGTCCCGGTCGCCGAAGTGGTACTGCACCACGCCCCAGGTGACCCCGGCCCGCTCGGCGATGTGGCGGGCGCTGGCGGCGGCGAAGCCCTCCTCGTTGACGCAGCGCACGGTTTCGTCGAGCACCCGTTCGCGGGTGCGCTCGGCGCGCTCCTGACCGCCGCCGGGTGGCCGGCGGGGCGCGATCTTGCCCGCCACGCTCACCACATCGCGGTGTGCGCATGGGCCGCCGGAAGATCCTGCGCGGCAAGCAGTCCCGGCGGCGCGGCGCACACGTCGCCGATGGCGTTGACGGCCCGCGCGGCGGTGGCGACGACCCCGCCCTGGTTGTGGTCGACGCCGTCGAGGCCCAGGTGGGTGTTGATCTCCACACCCGGATTTCCCCGCACCACCACGCGGTGCACGCCCGGCCTGCCGTCGGGCGGGTAGGGCCAGTGGGGGGCCGCCGCGGCGGTGAGCCTGTTGACGTGCTCCATGGTGATCACGGGTTCGCCGCGGTGGATCCCCTCCACCGCGAACCGGACCGCGGCCACCCGCCCGGGCGGGACCGTCATCATCGTGCAGTCGATCTGGGCCGGTGTCACCCAGTTCTCGTGCCGCTCGCGGACCTCGTCGAGGGCGACGCCGAGCAGGGCGGCCAGCGACCGGACCTGCCCGCCCCACAGCGAGGCCAGCACGCCCGGCTCGAACATGATCGGACGCTGATCCGGGGCGAAGCCGAAACCGAAACTGACGCCGGTGAACTCGGCGTCGTCGTAACTTCCGTAGTCGCAGATCTCCGACACCGTGATCGCGGTGGCCCGACCCGCCAGCGTCAACGCGGTGTAGACCAGGCTGTCCCCGGAGAATCCCGGGTCGACGCCGTTGATGTACAGCGACGTGCCGCCGTCCTGGCATGCCTTGGTCAGCGGCTCGGTCAGCCACGCGTCGGCGTGCCGCGGGGCGACCAGCCAAACCATCGACGTGCCAACCACATTGGTGCCCGCGCGCAGGAAGCGGCAGATCTCGGCGATCGCCTGGTGGGGGCGGGTCTCGGCCTGGGCGGTGTACACCACGCAGTCGGCGCCCAGCGCCACCAGCGCGTCGACGTCGTCGGTGGCCACGATCCCCGTCGGCTCGGCCAGCCCGCACAGCCGCGCGGCGTCGCGGCCCACCTTGTCGGCGCCGTGGGCGTGCACGCCGGCCAGGCGAAGATCGGGACGCTCGACGATCATCTGCAGGGCGTGCCGGCCGACGTTGCCGGTGGAGAACTGGACGACGCTCTTCACAGCAGGTCCGTGATCGTCTTGAGGCCCGCCTCGTAGAGCACGCCCGGCAGCATGCCGCCGTCGATCTCGATCGTGGTGCCGTTGATGAAATCGGCTGCGCCGCTGCACAGGAACACCGCGGCGCGCCCGACCTCGGCCGGCTCGCCGGCGCGGTGCAGCGGTACGTCGGCGAAGTACCGGGCGCCGTCCGGGTCGTCCTTGGGCAGCACGAACGACTTGAAGTTGTCGGTCATCGTCGGCCCCAGCGCCAGACAGTTCACCCGCGCCTTCGGGCCCCACTCCTGGGCCAGCGACCGGGTCAGGTGGTTGAGCCCGGATTTGGCGGCGCCGTAGGACACCAGCGTCGGCGAACCCGCCGGATGACCCGCCCCGCTGGAGATGTTGACGATCGAACCCACCCCGTCCTGCGTGCGCATCTGGCGGAACACCCGGATGGCGAACCACAGGGGACTGATCAGGTTCATCTGGATCGCGAACGCGTGGAACAACATCGTGCGTTCGAGGTCGTCGGCCCCTTTGGGGGCGCCCTGGATGCGCTGGACCAGTTCGGGAACGTCCTCGACGTGCGGGGTGGGGACCGTGCCGCCGGCGTTGTTGACCAGGATGTCGACGCGGCCGTAGTCGGCCACCACCGCCGAGACGAACTCGTCGATCGCCCGATAGTCGCCCTGATCGCAGACCCGCTGCGACGAACGCCGCGCCCAGTCCGGGTTGTCGCTCACCCCCGGCATCGCGTCCAGTGCGCCCCGGGAGCAGCCGACGACGGTCGCCCCGGCCCGCAGCAGTTCATGTGCGATGCCGACCCCGACGCCGCGGCTCGTTCCCGTGACGATGGCGACCTTGCCCTCCAGCGGTGTCCCGTCGTGCATCGCGGCCGTTCCCTTCCGGAATATGCTTCCCCGAAGTAACATTGAATGCGCAATATAATTGCATGCTCAATGTTTCGGCGCAACGGTCGCGGCCCCGTATCAGCCAAGTTCTCTCGAGAAATGATGCGCCGATATCCGCAGGTGGTTCCTCATGTACAGCCGGTGGGCTGCGGCCCGGTCATCGCCGACACCCGAATCCAGATGGATTGCTTCACATTCGCGATTTCGCGCTTCGGCGATCACCCACCGCAGCAGCGCGTCGGCGTACCCGCGGCCGCGTGCTGAGGCCACGGTGCTCACGTCGTCGACATACAGGGAATGCCCCCACGCCGCCGACCACGCTTCCCGGAAGCCGACCACCGACACGGCCGCATCGGAGGGGCGTTCAAAAGCGCCGGCGAGCCGGTAGCCGGCGGGCCGCAGAACGGTATCGATGAAGTCGACCATCGCATCGGCGGTCTTCCATCTCGGCCGCAAGGCGAGCATTGCCCCGGCGGCCTGCGCTGTCTGCCCCGTCGCGATCTCACGTATTTCCACCATGCCAGGGATCCGACCAGACGAAACGGCATCGCATCAACCCGTTTTCCGATGGGTGCGGCGACCGCCGCGGCGTAGCCTCCGTTGACGACGAGAGAGTCACGACGATGCGAATAGGCATCATGCCCAACACGATCAACCCGAAGTCTGGCCCGAAACCGGCGCCGATTGCTGCGCCGACTGAAAAAGCTTTGACCGCTACGCCAGGGTCGCCGTCAGGTAGCCGGACGCGTCGCCGAACGAGGCCAGGTCGTCGTTCGGCAACTCGAAGCCGTGCTCGGCGTAGGCCCGCTCGGTCGTTCGGATGTCGATCCGCCAGCCGTGGCCGGCGAGGTACTCGGCGGCGGTGTTGCGGTCGCCGGTGTAGAACAACTCAGCCAGGTTGATGTTGGAGCCCAGCCGCCGCGACCGCTCGGTGAGCTTCTGGGCCCAGTCCGACGGGATGTTACGCAGGTCCAGGTGTTCGGTGGCGATCCTGCTGCCCGGCGCCGACAGCGCGGCGATGTTGTCGAACAGGCGGTCCTGCGCCTCGGGCGGCAGATACACCAGCAGGCCTTCGGCGCTCCACGACGTGGGCTGCCCGGCGTCGAAGCCGGCCGCTTGCAGCGCCGCCGGCCAGTCGTCGCGCAGGTCGATCGCCACGGTGCGCCGCTGCGCGGCGGGCTC
>NZ_JBYCKY010000681.1:0-1499 GCF_057473605.1 Mycobacterium sp. TH-M82
GCTTGGTTCTCCGCCGGATTGGAGAAGTCGGTCGCGGGGCTGTTCGGCAGTTCGTAAACATTGGGTGCCCCGTTGGTCTGCACCGCCCACGCCGGCGCACCCTCGGCCGCGTCCACGCTTTTGCCGAAGAACACGCTGCTGTAATCGTCTTGGTGCATGTCGAGGATGACGTGAATGCCGTGATTGGCCAGGATCTGCACGGTCTGGTCTATGTTGGCCAGGTAGGCGTCATTGAAGACACCGGGCTCGGGCTCCACAGCGGCCCAGATGATGCCCAGCCGCACGAAGTTGAACCCGTTAGCGGCCAAAAACGCCGCGTCGGTATTGCCGAACCCGGTGACAGAGAGCTCAAAGGGCGCCACCTTGTTCACTTCGTCGAACCCGTGATAGATGACCACCTGCCCGTTGCTGTTGGTGAGCCAGCCGTCGGTGGTGCCGATGGCCGATACCTGTGGTTCGTCAGGACTTGGCGTCTGCGCCTGTGTGCTGGCCATTGATGTGACATCGGTGCCGAAGTGGCCGACCGCGCCGTGGCTGCCGAAGAGGCCGCCGTTGCCGCCGGCCCCGCCGAGCGCGGGCAAACCACTAAGGTTAGTGCCGTCTCCGCCGGCACCACCGTTGCCGCCAACGCCGAACAATCCGGTGCCGTTACCGCCGTCACCGCCATTGCCACCGGTGGCACCGGTGCCACCGTCGCCGCCGGCCCCACCGTTGGCGCCGACCCCGAACACTGTGCGGGCCTCTCCGCCGGCTCCACCGTTTCCGCCATCAGCGCCGGCACCACCGTTACCGCCCGCCCCGCCCGGCCCGGCTGCACCCATCAATACTCCGCCAGCTCCGCCCTCCCCACCGTCGCCCCCGGCCACACCGGCTGCGGTCCCGTCGGCCCCGGCACCGCCGGCGCCGCCGTCGCCAAATAGCCCGGCAGCACCACCGGCTCCGCCCTGACCGGCCGCATCGGTGGCCCCGTTTCCGCCGTCGCCGAACAACAGCCCGCCAGCACCACCATTGGCCTCACCCAACGTTCCGCCAGCGAGGCCATGAGCACCGTTACCGATCAGCATGCCGCTGCCGCCAAAAATCAACCAGAGCGCGTTGATGTCGCCGTCGACGCTGGTTCCCAACGAGCTGTTGATCCAGTCCTGCTCGAGGCCGTGGACCAGCGAGCCAACCCCGGCCGTCGACGCCGAGTCCGCTGCGCCAACATGGCCACCGGCCAGATCGGCAGAACCGACGCCCAGCACGCTGGTGCCCAGGCTGGCCATGGCATCGTCCCAGTGGACCGGATCCAGGAAGGCTTGCCAGGCGGTCGGGGTCAAAACCGCACCCCAATCGACGGTGTTTGCCGCCGCGTCCATGAACGGTGAAAAGACCTCATCGATCACTGCCCCGAGAACGTCAGCCCGCGCCGGCGGCACACCGGTCAACGGGGTGATCCCGAACACCAACAACACCCCCGCCGCTGCGGTGGTACCGACTACGTGACCATGCCCACGCGC
>NZ_JBYCKY010000682.1:0-2137 GCF_057473605.1 Mycobacterium sp. TH-M82
TTGATCGACGCCGCGAGGTCGTCGAGCCGGTCGGCCGACCGGGCGACCACCAGCACCGTCGCCCCGGCCGCGGCCAGCCTGCGCGCGGTCGCCTCCCCGATCCCGTACGACGCGCCGGTCACCAGGGCGGTCTTGCCGGAAACGGCACCGCGAAGCCGGTCCGGATCGGATATCCGCGCCGGGTTGGCCAATCGGTCGGTGGCCGCATGGAGGGCCTGCGCTATCACGTTCACCTTTGACTGCCGCATCCGCTGGAGTGCACGCCGAGGGATGGCTCTGGCTCAACCGTGTGCCTCGACAGTTCTATAGCTATAGGTAGCAGACCACATGGCGGGGCGAACGCCTTTCGGCGGCCCCGGTCAGTCGCCGATGAAGCCCTTGTTGCGCATCAGGACGTCGGCCAGGAAACCGTCGTGCGGGATCTCGGGCGCCCCGTGGAAGGTCGGGTGGTCGCCGCGGTAGACGTTGCTGACGGTCGGTTCGGCGAGCAGGGCGTCGATCAGCGCGTCGTCGCCGGTGATCGCGGTGATGACCAGGGAATGCCGCAGCGGCGCCACGCCCGCAGCGGGTGACCAGGGCGACACCCACACGCACGGAAACGGCAGTTCGGTGTTGAGCGTGTCGGTGAGCCGGCCCGAGCCGGGCCCGGCCAGCAGGTGCACGGCCGGGCGCAGGGCGGCGCACCCGTCGCCCACCTCGGCCACCACCTGGTCGGCGCCGAGCAGTGGGGTGCTCCCGGCGGCCCTGGCCGCCAGCAGGCTAGCCAGCGCGCGCGCCTTCTCGAGCGGCTGGGTGGGCAGGACGGCCCGCTCGTCCCCGCTCGGCAGGGGCTCGATCGTGGCCAGGCGTTCGGCGATCGCCGCGGCCAGCGGCGCGGGGTCGCCCTCGCAGAGCACCGCGGTGGTGTTGACGCAGGCGATGCCGCCCAGGTTGGCGATCGAGTCGACGACGACGTCGAGGTGGTCGCGCCAGTCGCGGTCGGCGGTGATCAGGATCTTCGCCCGCCCCGGCCCGTTCACCACCACCGTGGGGTCGGCGGCGTACTTGTCGACGACGTCCTGGCCGCCGTAGACCATCGCGAGGTCGGCCGCGCGGATCAACTCGTCCGCCCCGCCGTGATCGGTCGGCAGGTAGGCGGCGTCCTCGTGGCGGAACCCCGCCCGGCGCAGCGCGGTGACCAGGCGGTGCGCGGTCAGCGGCTCGCGCCGCGACGGACGCACCGCCACCCGGTAACCCAACGCGAGCGCCTGCGGCCACAGACCGTGCACACCGGGGCCGTTGCCGGCGGCGTGCACGGCGAACACCTCGCCGCGGCGCGCCCACACCGCGCCCCCGCGGCGGATCCGCTCGTCGCGCCAGTCCGGCGCCGCGCCGACGGGACGGGCCGGGCGCACCGCGGCGAACGCGCCGCCGACCGCGTCGGCCACGCCCCGCGCCCCGGCGCGGGTGACCGCGATCGGCAGCCCCGAAATCCGGCTCGCCGCAGCGACATAACCCTCGAAGTCCAGTCCCGCGATGGTTGCGGTGGCGAAGACCCGCGCCGCTTCGGCCAGCGCGGCTTCGCGTTGCGTGACCGGCAGCGGGCGGGCCTTGCGCTGCGCGGCGAGGGTTCGCGAAACATAGAGCGGCGGAACGATGCTCAGTTCGGTCACCGCTTCGCCGGCCGCGCCGGGGAGGACTTCGCGGTTGCGGGTGCGGTACTCGCCTTGCGGGCCGAGCGCATCGATGTGCACCAGATCGCCTTTCAGTACACGCCTTCGATGACGGCCTCGCCCTCGAAGGCGCTCACCGGCCGCACCGCGCTGACCGAGTCGCCGACCTGACCCGCAGGCCCCGGCATGCGGATGGCCAGGTCACGTTCCAGGTTGTTCGGGATGAACATCCCCTTGCTTACGTGGTTCATCACGACCCGGCCGAGTTCGCCGTGGGGCACTTCCGCGCCGGTGTCGGGGTCGACGACCCGGAACACGACGTAGGGGCTGCGCGGGTCGAAGACGAACGTCCCGTCGTCGACGCTCCGGGTGACCGCCTGCGACAGCGCCATGGTGCTGCCGAAGGCCATCGTGATGGTCGTGGCCGGGAAGATGTCGCGCAGCAGGTCCAGGGTGTCGGCGTCGACGTGCGCGCCGCTGAGCAA
>NZ_JBYCKY010000683.1:0-3113 GCF_057473605.1 Mycobacterium sp. TH-M82
GACGGGAATCGAACCCGCGTGGCTAGCTTGGAAGGCTAGGGCTCTACCATTGAGCTACGCCCGCATTCCAGCCAGACTGTACCGGCTCTACCGGTGCCGACGACAGCGGAACCAACCGACCTTTCAGGTGGCTTTGCTGTGCGGTCCGGTGCCTGGGCGGCGTCGTCGGGTCGTAGGATCGCGAGGTCAGTGCGGGGTGTAGCGCAGCTTGGTAGCGCATCCGCTTTGGGAGCGGAAGGCCGCAGGTTCAAATCCTGTCACCCCGACGTCAACGACACCGAGGAGTACGCCCGTGAAGAGCACCGTCGAGCAGTTGACCCCGACCAGGGTTCGCATCAATGTGGAGGTGCCGTTCACTGAGCTGAAGCCCGAGTACGACAAGACCTACAAGGAGCTGGCCAAACAGGTGCGGCTGCCCGGGTTCCGCCCCGGGAAGGCGCCCGCCCAGCTGCTGGAGGCGCGGTTCGGCCGGGATGCTGTGCTGGACCGGGTGATCAATCAGGCAGTGCCCGCGCGTTACGGCCAGGCGGTGACCGACTCCGACTTGCGCCCGTTGGGCCAGCCCCAGATCGAGGTGACCAAGCGGGAGTACGGCGAGGAGCTGGTTTTCACCGCCGAGGTCGACGTGCGCCCCGAGATCAGGTTGCCGGATCTGACCGAGTTGAAGATCACGGTCGACCCCGTCGAGGTCGCCGACGACGAGGTCGACGCCGAGTTGGAGGCGCTGCGTGCCCGGTTCGCTACTTTGACCGGCGTCGATCGCCCGGCCGCCGACGGCGACTTCGTCTCGATCGACCTGTCGGCCACCGTCGACGGCGAGGTGGTGCCGCAAGCGAGCGCCGAGGGTTTGTCGCACCGGGTGGGTTCGGGCCAGCTCGTCGAGGGCCTCGATGATGCGATCGTCGGCATGTCGGCCGGTGAGAGCAAGGTCTTCACCACCACGCTTGCCGCGGGCCCCGGTGCCGGGACGGAGGCCGACGCGACGGTGACCGTCGGATCCGTCAAAAAACGTGAACTGCCTGAGGCCGACGACGAGTTCGCACAACTGGCAAGCGAATTCGACACAATCGACGAACTGCGGTCCAGCCTGGCCGACCGGGTGCGCCTGGCCAAGCGCATCCAGCAGGCGGAGAAGATACGCGAAGCGACGTTGGACGCCTTGGTCGAGCAGGTCGAGATGCCGTTGCCGGAGGCGGTGGTGCAAGCCTACGTCGACAACGCCTTGCACACCGCCCTGCACGGCCTGGACCACGACGAGAACAAGTTCGCCGAGAAATTGGTCGATGAGGGATCTTCACGTGCGGAGTTCGACGCCAAGACTCGCGGGGAGGCGGAGAAGTCGGTCAAGACGCAGCTGCTGCTGGATGCGCTGGGAGACAGCTTGCAGATCTGGGTCGGCCAGCAAGACCTCACCCGACACCTGGTGTTGATGTCGCGCCAGTACGGAATCCAGCCGCAGCAACTGCTCTCGCATCTGCAGCAGAACAACCAGCTGCCCGCGGTGCTCGCCGACGCCCGGCGCGGGCTGACGATCGCCGCGGCGGTTCGCGAAGCCACCGTCACCGACAGGGACGGCAACGTCATCGACACCGCCGAGTTTTTCGGGGAAGCACCGGAGGTCGACGATGCCGAGGCGCGAGCCGAAGCTGAGGAGGCCGACCAGAGAGCACCGGAGGCCGACGATGCCGAGGCGCGAGCCGAGGCTGAGGAGGCCGACCAGAGAGCACCGGAGGCCGACCAGAAAACCCAGGACGCTCCCGAAGCCAACCAGCCAAACGACGACACCGAGTAACGCGGTGAGTGAACCTCTAAGCGAACATGGCCACTTCGGGCGGCCCGCCACACCGCCGGTTGGTTAGGGTCGGTGCATATGAACCTCGAGAAAGCAGGTATCCCACTGTGAGCGAAACGGCTGACATGCGATCGAACGGGCAGGGCCTGAACCTCGTTGACTCCGTCTATGAGCGCTTGCTGCGGGAGCGGATCATCTTTTTAGGCTCACAGGTCGACGACGACATCGCCAATCGGCTATGCGCACAGATCCTGCTGCTGGCCGCCGAAGACCCGGCGAAAGACATCTCGCTGTACATCAACTCCCCGGGCGGGTCGATCAGCGCGGGTATGGCGATTTACGACACCATGGTGCTGGCGTCGTGTGACATCGCCACCTATGCGATGGGTATGGCCGCGTCGATGGGGGAGTTCCTGCTGGCCGCGGGCACTAAAGGTAAACGCTACGCGCTACCCCACGCGCGCATCCTGATGCATCAACCGCTCGGCGGCGTGACCGGCAGCGCGGCCGACATCGCGATCCAGGCCGAGCAGTTCGCCGTGATCAAAAAGGAGATGTTCCGGCTCAACGCCGAGTTCACTGGTCAACCGATCGAGCGCATCGAGGCCGACTCCGACCGCGACCGCTGGTTCACCGCCGCCGAAGCCCTGGAATACGGCTTCGTCGACCACATCATCACCCGCGCCCAGACCAACGGAGCCAAATCATGAACCCAGAGACCCAGCCGCGGGCCCGCTACATCCTGCCGTCGTTCATCGAGCACTCGAGTTGGGGTGTCAAGGAGTCCAACCCGTACAACAAGCTGTTTGAGGAACGGATCATCTTCCTCGGGGTACAGGTCGACGACGCCTCGGCCAACGACATCATGGCGCAGCTGCTGGTGCTTGAGTCGCTGGACCCCGACCGCGACATAACCATGTACATCAACTCGCCGGGCGGCTCGTTCACCTCGCTGATGGCGATCTACGACACCATGCAGTACGTGCGGGCCGACATTCAGACCGTCTGTCTGGGTCAGGCCGCCTCGGCGGCGGCGGTGCTGCTGGCCGCCGGAACCCCCGGCAAGAGGTTGGCACTGCCCAACGCCCGGGTGCTGATTCACCAGCCGTCGTTGTCCGGGGTGATCCAGGGGCAATTCTCCGACCTGGAGATCCAGGCCGCCGAGATCGAGCGGATGCGCACCCTGATGGAATCCACGCTGGCTCGGCATACCGGCAAGGCCGCAGACGTGATCCGCAAGGACACCGACCGCGACAAAATCCTCACCGCCGAAGAGGCCAAGGACTACGGAATCATCGACACCGTGCTGGAGTACCGCAAG